>ONSL01000046.1 GCA_900320505.1 uncultured Eubacteriales bacterium | reverse complement strand
AAATACTTGATCTGCATTTGTTAGTTTCTTTCCTACTTCATCTTCTATTGGCATAGCATTTGTTATACTTATTTTATTTTCTCCTTCAGTATATGTCATTGTCATGACTCCTGTTGATATACTGTTTACTTTTGTTCCTGTTCCAGTAAATGTAAATACAGCATATGTTACACCAAATACTACTACAACTAGTAGTATTACTAGTACTGCTATTAGTACTTTCTTATTTTTTGATTTTTCTTTCATATTATCTATCCTTTCTATTCATAATTATATATATATGTATATATTAAGTCAACATTTTAAAGAATAAATTTATATTTTTTTACATAAAAAAAATATCTAGCTAAAAGCTAAATATTAATTTTTTAGGCATCCTATAGGTACTATATATATTCCATCTTCTCTTTGATATGCATAAGATCCTGTTGCAGTAAGTATCATTAAAAATGATGGCTTTTTCATTTTAGTTGTGTCAATTTTTTCTTTTAATTTTAGTAAACTATTTGCTCCTTCTTCTATAAGTTTATCTCCACCTAATTTTATTTCTACAAGTCCATATGATGAATTTCTTAGGTGAATCACAGCATCTACCTCCAAATCAGAACTATCTCTATAGTGGTATACATTTCCGTTTATAGAATCAGCATATATTTTTAAATCTCTTATACATAGATTTTCAAATATAAATCCAAACGAATTAAGATCATTTATTAAATCTTTTGGTCTAAGTCCAAGCGATGCCGTTGCAATACTAGGATCAACATAATATCTTGTATCAGATGTTCTAACAGTTGTCTTACTTTTTAGATTAGGATTCCAAGCAGATGTATCTTCAACAACAAATAATTTTTTCAAAGCATTTACATATGAAACAACAGTATCAGTATCTAAACTTAAAGAATCATTTTTAATCATATCTTCTCTTATTGTTTCATTAGATGCTGATGTTCCAATATTTCTTGAATAACTTTTCATTAAATTTCTAACTCTTTCTGGGCTTCTAGTTATTCCATCAACTTTTGACATATCCGTATTAATAATTGATTCACAATAATTATAGGCACCATCAAGTGCTATATCTTTATCAAGAAAAAGTGTTCTAGGCCATCCCCCTCTACAACATAAATATGCAATATCATCAAGCGTAAGTTTATTTGTACCACTTATCTTATCATTGTTAAATAAACTTTCTAAACTAACTTCTCCACTTGATTCTCCAGATTCATATAAAGACATTGGTCTCATTTTAAGTCTTGAAAATCTTCCTGTTCCTGTATGTAATATTTCTTTAATATCTGGAGGGACAGACGAACCAGTAAGAATAAACTGTCCTTCTTTGTCTCTATGGTCGCATTCAAATCTTACAGCATCCCAAAGTTTTGGGGCAATTTGCCACTCATCTATAAGTCTTGGGGTATCTCCACTAAGTAAGCTTGATGGAGAAATATCAACGAGTGAAATATTTTGTTCTTTATCTTCAGGTTTGGCCATATATAAAACACTTTTTGATATTTGCTCTGCCGTTGTTGTTTTGCCACACCACTTAGGTCCTTCAATAAGTACTGCTCCAGAACCTTTTAACTTTCTTTCTAATATTTTATCAGCGATTTGTAGCATTTTTATTCGGTGATTTGTAGACAATTTATTCGGTGATTTGTAGATTTTAATTTTTTATTACTTCACTTTCATATAACTTTTTATAGCCTTTACATGTTTTTAAAAGTTCTTCATGTGTTCCTTCTTTTATATTCTTTCCATCTTCTATATATATTATTTTGCTTGCATTCTTAATTGTTGAAAGACGATGGGCAATTATTAATATCGTATAGTTTTTCTTTAAATTATTTATCGCATTTGTAATTGATGCTTGTGTCTCATTATCTAGGCTACTAGTTGCTTCATCAAATAAAATTATTTCAGTCTTTTGTATAAATGCACGAGCAATTGCAAGACGTTGTCTCTCTCCACCAGATAAAGATACTCCTCCTTCACCAACTACTGTATCAAGTTCTTTAGGAAGATTCCTTACAAAATCATATAAATCAGCCTTTTTAAGTGCATCTACTATCTCATCTTCTGTTACATCTTCTTTTACAAGTTTTAAATTATCTCTTATACTTAAATTAAATATATATGGATTTTGTGAAACTATTGTAATATTTCCTCTTATACTATCTTTATCAAGTGCTCTTATATCAACACCATCTATTGTTATTAATCCTTTATAATTATCATACATCTTACATAAAAGACTAAATATTGTTGTTTTACCTACTCCACTTTTACCAGCAAATGCAACTGTTGTATTTGCATCTACTTTAAAATTCATTCCTTTTAATACTTCTTTTTCTCCATATGAGAAATATACATCTTTAAATTCAAAATCTCCATTTATATGATTTAAATGTTTATTTCCAAATTTTTCTTTTTCAAATGTCTTACTATTAATAAGTTCAAATACTCTATCACATGATAAATTAAATTTATTTATTTGTTTTAATATATAATCTATTATATATCCTATATATTTTGTTTTACTTGAATAATTATATACAACAAGCGCTCCTGCTATATCAAGTCTTCCTTTTGATATTAATAATACAAGTAAAGCTTTTTCTAAAAATTCAAATATTACATAAAGTGTATCATAGTAAAAATCATATTTTACACCTATATAATTCTTTTTGTAATATTCATCACTAAAATTTAACAAGATATCATTAAATTTACTTTTAAAGCTTTCTTCACTATTAAGCATCTTTATATCTTTTTGTCCTCTTACAAGTTCTGATGATATACTTGCTGCTTCTTCTCTTACTTTTCTGTATTTTTTATCTTCAGCAAGCTCTTTATCTGCACCATTTTTAATAACTGCAATATATAATGCCTGTTTTATTATTATGTATACAAACATTACTTTACTAACTATAAATATTCCAATAAATGTTCCAATTGCTTCAATTAAATTAAATGCTTGATTAACTGTATCATTAAAGCTTGATGTTATCTCACCAGTATCTGATTGCATTCTAGTTATTATTTTACCTGTTCCAACATTATCTATTACACTATCAGTAAATTTAAGTATTGCAGATGCAGTATCTTTTCTTAAATTATAATTTACTTTATTTTCTATTTTTAAAGCTATTTTTCTAAAAAAAAGTACTGATAAATTATCAAGAAAAGTAATAAAATAATAAACTATTGCCATTAAAAGTACTTCATAAAGCATATTGCTTGTCAGTTCAACTATCATCTTTGCAGATAGTATTGGAAGAATTATTCCTATACAAATAGAAAAAAGTGATAATATTATATAAACTATTATCATTCCTTTAGAATCTTTTAAATATTTTTTTAACTTATTAAAATTTGTTTTTAATTTATGTGTATTTATTTTATTTTTCATAAGTACCACCTCTAACTTATTATAACAAAATTAATGACTATATGATAGTTCTTTTTCTAGCACTTTTACTCCATCATATGCATTAATACTAAATTTCTTTAGCATATCTTCTAAAGTACAATCTCCCTTAATTATTTTATTTAGTGAATCAATTATTTCTTCCTGTACATCTTCGCTTCCATGTTTATATAAATTAAATAAATGATATGCATATGCTGATGAATAAAGATATGTCTTAGCATGAATCCCACCAAGATTATTTTTATCTATATGATTTGTTGCATACTTTAAATTTGTAAGTCTTGAAGTATCATCCTCTAATCCTAAATCATTCATATATACTTTTTGCATAAAAATAGATGGTACTTCTTCTAAAAGTACATTTTCTATTGCACCTTTATTTCTATACATTAGTCCATGATACATCTCATGTATACAGCTTGAAACAAGTGACTCATCCATTTTTCCTTCTAGATGTAATTCTCCTATTGGTGCATGAATCATCTTATAATATGATAAATCTAAATAGTTATATAAGTAATCAAGTTTTATATATGAGCATCTAAGATTAGACTCTTCATAATTTACAGGTACATTATATATTTTACACTTAGAAGAATACTTATTTATTTTATCTATAAGTTCTGGATATAATTCTTCTTCTACATCCATATCATAGTTATCTATTATGTATGATTTAAGACTATAATCACTATAAGATACTATTAAATTTTTGCCCTTTGTATATTTAAGTATAAATTTCTTACCTTTTTTCTTTATATCCTCAAGACTTTTATACGTTTTAAAATTATGTACTATTTTTGGACTATAGTCATTTAAAGTATCTTCTAATTCCTTATAAATTCTAGTCGAAAAAAAAGACTCACGAGCATTAGTATACCCACGAGAGTACATGTATTTCAAAGTATCATACATATCATTTTTATTCATACTATTTAGAAGATCATATGTTTTTGTATCAAAAGATGTATCAAGCATTTTTATCTTCCTTTCTTTTGATAAACTTTAATATCTTTATCTTCTTCACTTAATAAAGCATCAAGAACTTCTTCACTATCATTAAAGAATCTATTTATAGTTTTATTAAGCTTCTTTTCTATGAAGCCTTTTCCCTGCTCTAATCCAGGTGTACAAAAAGATACATGTACACCTTTCTTATCTTTATTTCTTTTAAAGTCAATCCATTGTGCACCCATATCTTCAAATACTAATCCAACATCAACTGTATTTTTATCTTTTACATGAAATAATACATCATTTACCTCATAAAAATATAATGGATGTGCACTTATTTTTCTTTTGATTTTATCAGTATATTTTTGCATTAAAGTATTAAAATGTTCAGTAACTTTCATTCTCTCTTTATCATTCATCGTAATTCATCCTCCTTTTTCTAATTATTTCATATGTTTTGGATTTATTATTAATTTCTCTAGCACCATCTTTTTCTGATATGTCAAACATATCCAATAAATCCTCAACAGCTATTCTACCACTAACTATTCTATTAATGTAGTCTATAATCTCATTTTTTATATTTTCATTTGAATTTTTATACTTACTATAAAGGCTAGTTGCAAGAAGAGTTGATATTATATATATTTCATGAGAAAGTGTTTTATAATTAATATTATTTTCATTTATATTATTTTCTAAATCTAATATATTATTTCTTACATCGTTAATTCTAAATATTTCTTCTCTTACTTCTTCATCTTCTCCAGTCTTATATGCAGCAACCTTTTCCATAAATATAGGAATAAACTCTTCATGAGACAAATCAATAATAGCATCTTTGTTTCTTTGAACTAACCCATGATACATTTCATGTATATAAATAAAAGGTGCTAAGGATGTATTTAAACCATTAATATTAATTTTTCTAAATATTGGATCTAAATTTTTATAAAAAGAATAATCAAGGTAAGGATACATATAACTCACTTCAATATTTGATTTTTCAGAAGTACAATAAGGATTATATTCAACTGGAACATCATATATTTCTCTTTTTTCAACATTTTCATCTATGTCTCTAATAACACTATTATATAATGTCTTATTAATGCTTCTACCATACTTTTTAGTAAGATATGTGCTTAATTTATAATTTTCATCACATCTAACACTAGTATCAATACCATCTGCTTCAGTAAGAATAAAATCTTTACCAAATTTTAAAAAATCAAAAGTACTATAAAATTTTATTTTACCAGTATATTTAATTGGATTAATCTTTGTTATATCTTTTAGCTTTAAATAATCTTCACTATTAAAAAAAGTTTCATCAAATGTTCTGAAACCATAAAGATATCTTTTAAGTAAAACTTTTTCTGCTGCATTATAATCTATCTTATTAAAAATCATAGTACCCCTCTTAACTTTTACTTACTCTTAACTAATGTTTTAGGTTTTTCTTTAACCACTCTAAAAGTAATATGCCAGTTATCTTTTGTATCAATAGAATATATTCCATTTTTATCTCTTTCTATACAACGAAAATTATTAGGATTTCTGCATATAAGAGAATATATTTTACAATCTATTATCTTATCTTCATTAGTAATTAAATTAAAAATAGTTCGACTATTCATGTTTTGCCTCTTTTATATATTTTTTATTCTTTTCTTCTACTTCATCAACTTTTGATGTAACATTCTTTACTTTTTCAAATCTATCTTTAAATTCAAATAATGAATCTTTCTTTATATAATCAAAAAAGCCTTTATAAAGATGATTTGATCCTTTTCCAAAATCTTCTTTTCTTACTTCCATTATCTTTGTATCAACTGACTTATCAATTACAATAGGACTTACATTAATACATTTTTCTATTTCATCATTTAAAAATTTATAATCAACATCTCCTGCTTCTCTAATATCACTCTTATCAAGTAATCTTATCTTTAAATTTGTAAGTGGTTCTACTAAAGAATTTGATGTTTTATCATATCTAAACATTAAATTTGCATAAAAAAGTAAATTACTTGATTCAATAAAATCTTTATATTCAGAAGAAATGCTTAAACTATCTGGACTAATTACAAAAAATGGTTCTCCATCATACATTCTTTTTTGAAAAGAATTATTCTCCCATTCTGTAATAAATTCTTTTTTAGCAGCAAGTATTTCAATTATCATCGCTTCTTCACTAGAATGTTTCGCATCAAATCTTGCATATGCAGGATTTCTATCATTTACGTAAAAATTTTCTATTCTTGCAAGAGATAATATATTCTGTATTTCATATAAACGTCCATCATTTAAATTGTCAAATGTTAACTTTTTCATACTAGCCATTCCCTTATTTATCTTTTTTTAATTTTTTGTGCAACTTCTTCTACTCTATCATTTAATTCATCAAGTGTTCCATTATTTATTATTATATAGTCGCTTAGAGCAGCATCAGCAAGAGTTGGAGTATTATAGGAAACAGGACTATATCCAAAAGAATACTTCATATTAGCACCTATTACATTATTATCTATTTCATCATAATTAGGACTTACATTATAGAGTCTTTCTTGGCATATTTTAAAATCAAATGATTCAACAAAAATTGTAATTTTGTCATAATGATCATCATTAATTTTTAAATGAGGAGCACCTCTTTCAATCTTATGCTTGTCAACGATAATTGATGAATCCATTTTTAAAGCATTTGTAATAGTTCTATCAAGTTCAGTATCAACATACTTTTCATACCTTTTAGCATTAAAACATTCTTTAACATCTGGATACATCTTAGTTAAATAACTACATAATCTTTTCGCTCTTTCACTTTTAAAATCAGATTCAGTATATCCTAAATTAATTAAATAAAGCATACTTCTATAATAATCAGATGAAGTAAGATAAACCCCTAATTTTTCTGAAAGAAGTTTTGAAACCGTAGTAAGTCCTGCACCTTTTTGTCCCATTAGCTCTATATAAACTTGTTTATCCATATAGATTACCTTTAATTGCTTTACAAAGTTCTTTTGTATTATTTTCTAAGTCATATAATGATTTTTCATTTCCAATTATATAATCAAACAATCTATTATTTATAAGCTTCATTAATGCATCGTTATTTGGTTCATATAAATCTAAAACATTACTATATGAACTTGAATAATTAACATTAAAACCTTTTATTCTAGGATTAACATTATCATAATCAAGCTTTTTTAAAGCAACTCTTTCTATATTTTTACTCATATCAAGTGATTTTATATATATAACCCTTTTATTATATCCATGTATAAGAATATCATCTAATGCTTTTTCCCTCTTGCTACCCTTATAATGTCTATCAACTATAATTGACTCTTTATTCTTAGTAAGTTCTTTTAATTTTAATAAACTTTCTTTTTTAACTGCTTTCTCAATATAAACTGAAGCATCAGTATCATTTAATTTCTTAACATCACCATACTTGTCATTTAAATAAGTATAAAGCATCTTTGCACTATCAGTTTTAAAGTCATTAATAGAAGCCCCATTTTTAATTAAATAAAGCATATTTCTATAATAATCTGTACTAAATCTAAAAGCATCTAAATTTTCTGATAAATAGCCAGCAACTGTAGTAAGTCCAGCACCCAAATTACCAACAAGTTCAATATAATATGGTTTCATTACGATTCCCCCTCACTTAATATGCATATTATACCACTTTTTAATATATTTTTCAATATTTTCAAGTTTTTTTAAAAAAAGTGCAATTTTCTTAAATTTTTTTCGAATAATATAGAGGAGGATTTTTATTATGACTTAATTATAATTACAGAATAAAAGAGGTTGAATAACTAAAAAGGAGGATTTTATGGGAAAGAAATTTTATACATGCAGATCAGACAAAGCATTTAAATATGTAATATTAAATAATAAACATAAGAAAATATTAGAGGCAATACTAGAAGAAATATTCAAAGAGAAAATAATAATTAAAAGAGTAAGACCTGTAGAACTAATAGAAGATAACATAAGTGTAAAAGGAAAGATAGTAGATGGAATAATAGAAAGTACAGGAAAACTTATCTCTATAGAATTAAATGCACACAAGAATAGTTATTATAGAAAA
>ONSL01000044.1 GCA_900320505.1 uncultured Eubacteriales bacterium | reverse complement strand
ACATCAATTGAATAAGTTATATAATTACAAACAAAAACGAGAATATTTTCCCGTTAATGTTTAAAAATTTTTGAGACATTTTCCTAAATTATTGACAGCTTTTTACATAATTTTGTCTTTAAATTCAATATTTTCAAGATAAAGTCCTTCAGGCTTTGCAGTAAGTCCTCCAGTTCTTTTTTTGCTTTCAAGTATTTCTTTTACTTTTTCTGGTTTATCTTTTCCTTGACCAACTCTTAATAATGCTCCAATTATGTTTCTTACTTCATATCTCATGAATCCATTTCCAGTAAATTCAAATATTAATATATCTTTTCTTTTTATTATTTTTGCAACTGTTATTTTTCTTACACAATTTGTTTTATCCACATTTTCTGTTACAAATGCTCTAAAGTCATGTTCTCCTTTAAAGTATTTAATAGCTTTCTTCATATTTTTTACATCTAGTTTATAACAGTACTGATATACATAGTTTCTTTTTATTGGATTATATTCTCCCATATTTAGATAATACCTATATGTCTTTTCTTTTACCTCATATCTTGCGTTAAAACCAGCTTTTACTTTTTTTGCATCAATTACATGTATATCATCTGGAAGGTTGCTATTGAATGCTCTTTTTACTCCTTTTTCTGTTACTTTAACGTCTAAATCAATGTTTGCATACTGGCATAGTGCATGAACTCCTTTATCTGTTCTTCCGGTTGCATTTATTTTTACCTTTTTCCCACCATTTAATTTTGTTCCAGCTTCTTCTAAACATCCTTCTACTGTTCTTAATCCTTTTTGTTTTTGATATCCAGAAAAAGATGATCCATCGTATGAAAATTTTATTAAGTATCTCACTTTACCACCTCTATATATGTTTATATATATCCTTTATTATATCTCTTATATCTCTATGATAATCTATTTTAGCTCCTATTTTTCTTGCTTTATATGTAAATTCAACAATATCTGGAAGGTCTACACCATGTTCTAATAATAGATTTGCATCATTAAATACTTCTTTAGTAGCTCCTTCTATTAGAAAATCTTTCTTTATTATAATTACATATGATGCATATTTATATAGTTTTTCTATATCATTATCATAAAGTATTATTCCTATTTTATATTTATCATTTAATTCCATTAATAGTCTATATATTTTCTTTTCAAGTTTTATATCAAAGTATATAAAGAAGTCTTTTAGAATTATTTCTTTTGGATTAGTTAAAAGTGCTGTTGCAAGAGATGCTAATGATTTTTCTGTACTTGATAAAGCACTTATACTCTTTTTTAATACTTTTTCCTTTAATCCTACTATTTTAAGTGATCCCATTATTTTTTTATCTGGATCTTTTATATTTAGATTATTTACTTCAATATAGTAGTTCATATATTCTTCAAGTGTTGTAAAACTTGTGTCTAATATTTTATTTTCAACTACTATTATTCCTTTTAAGATCTCTTCTTTGTTTTTATTTGTCACTTTTTCTTTATCGACTATTAATGTACCTTTATAATCAAATATATTTTCAGAGGAGTATATTCCTGTAATTACATCATTTGGAATAGCAAATTTATGATCTTTTCCTTTAAATGTTATTTCCATAAAGCATTCACCATCCTGTCTATATCCCCAATTACATTTTCTATTAAATTATAGTCTATTAATTTGTCTGACAAATCATATATAAAAGGAAGCTCTAGGCTATATTTGTTTAGTTTGTTATCTTCTCTTAATACCTTTTCTTTTTCTCCTTCTAATACTATTTCGCCTTTATTTATCACGTATATGTAATCAGCATTTTCTGCTGGCAAAAGGTTTGATGTTGCGATTAATACTGATATATTATAATCATTTTTTAATTTATCTAGTATGTTTTCAAATTCTTTTCTTTCTTTTTTTGATGTTAAAGAACAAATATTATCAATTAAGATTAATTTGGGCTCTGTTATTAGTGATAGTCCTAGCATTACTTTTGCTTTTTCTAATTTATTTAATTCATTAAAATTTTTATTTAAGCTTTCTGTTATCATACATTCTTTAATTGTTTCTTTATATTTTTTTGTTATTTCTTCCTCTTTTATTTTATTTTTTAAATTTGTAAGGAATATATCTTCTACTTTATTTTCTTTAAATACTACTTTTGAATCTATATCTATATATTTTATATTTTCTAGTATTGTTTTCTTATTTATTTCATTATAACCTTTACCTTTATATTTAATAACACTATTTGTTTTTATTAGTCCTCCAATTATTTTTAATAGTGTTGTTTTCCCACTTAATGATGCTCCTGCAAGCACATTAAAAGTTCCAGCATATATCTTTATATTTAAATCTTTAAATATACTGTTGTATTCTAAATTTTCTATTTCTATTAATGTAACTTTTTTAGACATATACCTCTCCTCGTCTCCTCGTCAATTTAATATTATAATGCACTTTGTATTTATTTGGAAGAAAAAAAGAAAAAAATGTGCAAAAGAGTTTTGCACAACTTTGCACATATTCGGAGTATATATATTTTTATTATTTTTGCATAAAAAAGTATGGACAAATAGTCCATATTGAATTTAATCATCAAACAGGCTTTTAATGTTGATTTTTAATGCATCTGCTATTCTTCCAATTGCAACCAATGAAAAACCTCTTTGCATTTTTTTACTTTCTATCTTTGAAATATAGTTCATTGATAGTCCAGTTAAATCTGCTAATTGTTGTTGTGTCATTTTAGATTTTAATCTATATTTTTTTACATTTTTTCTAACAACATTAAAGTAATAATTATCACTATGATATATATTTTTGTTTACTATATTACTCATAGTTTTATTTTAAAACATTTAACTTTTATTTTCTATGCACCAGTAGTCCATAGGACTATTTGTCCATATACTTTTTTTATTTTATGTCGTTTAATTTAGTTGGTGGATTGTATGAAAAATAATAATGAAAGTATTGTAAGGGTATTAAAGTTTTCGATATCTGTATTTTCTATCTTGCCTATCATAAACTTTATCGGTATTGCAAATACAAGTTATGCATTATTCACAAAAGATGTGGATAGTAAGAATTGTATAAAAATAAGAGTTGCTAATCCATTGTATGCTAAACCTGGTTTTGCTACTGATGCAATTACTAATTTATATAAATATGATCAAACTAATTTAGCTTATGATGAAACATCTGATAATAACTTAAGGTATATAGGAAAGGATCCAAATAACTATGTATCTTTTAATAATGAACTATGGAGAATAATAGGTGTTATGAATAATATTGAAGATGGAAGTGGCAGCAAAGCATCTAGGATAAAACTTATAAGAAATTCTGTTTACAGTATGAATATTGCTTTTGATGCAAATGAAAATATGTATGCAGGTAATAATGATTATTCAAAATCATCACTTAAAACAATTTTGAATGAAAACTTTTTAAAGACTATTGAGTCACAATCTTTACGTATGATTGATTCTGTTGTTTGGAATCTCGGAGCTATTAAGTTTAGTCAAAAAGCGATTGCTCACTATAATGCAGAAAGAGGAACTAATGTAGAAAATGGTCAATCAATAAGATGGATTGGAAAAATTGGTTTAATGTATCCAAGTGATTATTTATATGCCACTTCCGGAAATAAAGATACTGATAGATATTCATGTTTAAATTATAATTCTGATGAAAAGGCATATCCAGATTGTTATAACTATGATTATTTATTTAGAGAAAATGATTGTCCATGGACAATTAGTCCTTCTTTTCCAGCAACAAGTACTGCATTTTTTATTTCAAGTATAAATGGTCAAGTTGGTTACACTTATGTAACTGTGACAGATGTATGGAATCGTTCCGCTCTTCCTTCTTTGTATTTGAAGCCTAATGTTAAGATTACTGGTGGTACTGGAACTCAAACAGATCCATATAAATTATCATTATAAAAAGAGTTATAAATAAGTTATAACTCTTTTATTTTAATCTATTTTTTTAAATATATTTTTATAGTCAACACCATATTCTTCCATTTTTTCTACTTCATCTTTTTGAAGTTCTTTTATCATTTTAACAAAACCATCTATATCATAATTTTGTAGTAAATTGAAGTATTCTGTTCTTCTTTCTTCTGGTATTACTATTGGTACTTCATTATTTTGTAATAATAAATGATTAATTAATACTCTTCCTGTTCTTCCATTGCCATCTTGAAATGGATGTAAATGTTCAAAATCAATATGAAATTTAGCTATCTTTGCTATTATATCCATATCATTGCTATTGTTATATTCATATATTAATTCACTCATTTTTGATGGAACATATGCTGGATCTGTTGGTACAAAGTTTGCTCCTTTTATAAATACTTTTGTCGTTCTAAATCCAGATATATCATTTATGTTTTTATTAATATTTTTTGCTATTTCTATAATTATACTAGTATTAAATTTATCTAAATTATTAAGTGAATATGAAGTTGCATATTTTAAGTTGATAGTCTCATATAATTCCGTTGGTTTAACATTTTGAAGTGGCAAATCATTATCAACAAATACTATAGAATAAGTTTCAGCATAAGATAGGGCGTTTCCTTCTATTGCATTAGAAGACTTTATACTTCGTGTTATAAAGTTTTCAAAGTAAGCTTGATTATTTATTATTTTTTCAAATTTTTCCATTTTACCATCTCATTGCTTTTTATAAAAATTTTCTTGTTATTTGTTTTATCTTTTCTATATCATTACTTGTTATATTGTATGCATTTAATCCTGCTTTGTTTGCAAGGTCTATATTACTTTCTTTATCATCAAAGAATAACACTTCATTTATTCCACTTTCATTCAAATCTTTTAAAACATATTTGTATAACTCTATATTATCTTTTCTTAATCCTATTTCATATGAATAATATGTTTTATATAGTTTATCATAATTTTTTATTTCTATTTTTATTCTATCTTGTACTAAAAATACTGTATCTGAAAATAGTCCTACATTTATATTTTGATTTATTAATTCTTCAATATAATCTACTACTTCTTTATATTATATAGCCACTGTGAAATATCTTCTTTATCATTTGTTGCTCCTAAAATTTTAGTTTTTTCATTATCATTTACTTTCCATATCCATTTACTTAGTATTTCTTTAGATGTTTCATCTTCGTTAAAGTGTCTTATAGTATCAATTATTGTACTATTAGCATTATAAGAATCTTTATGATTTTCTATTACTCCACCTATATCAAATAATATTACCTACTTTTATCTCATCTTTCTTTTTTGTATTTTATATGTCATTGAAAGGAGTGCTTTAGTTGGAACAAATCTTGAGAAGAATTTTGTAAGTTTCATCTTTGTTCCTGGAATTATAAGAAGTTTCTTTTTAAACATTCCATCTATTCCTTCTTTTGCAACTTCTTTTGCACTCATTGGTTTTACACTGAATTTAACATGAGCGACATTATTGAAGTTTGTTTTTACTGGTCCTGGGCAAAGAACTGATATTGAAACTTTACTCTTTTTTCTTTTTAGTTCATGATATATAGCATTTGATAAGCTGTAAACATATGATTTTGTTGCATAATATGTTGCCATTAATGGACCACCTGGCATAAAGCCTGCAGATGATGATACGTTTAATATGTATCCACTATTTTTCTTTTCCATATCCTTTAAAAATGATTTTGTAAGCATATGAACTGCAATTACATTTGTTTTAATCATATTAATATCATTTGAAAGTGGTTCATCTTCGAAATATCCACAGCTTCCAAAGCCTGCATTGTTTATTAGTATGTCTATGTCATCATTTTTTGTTAATACATAAAGTTCTTTTACCATTTGTATATCAGAAAGGTCTAGAGCAATTATCTTTACTTTTGTTGGTAATGTTTTTTGTAATTCCTCTAGTTTTTCTTTATTACGAGCAACTAGTATAAGTTCACATTTTTGTCTTGCCAAATATTTAGCCATTTCTAGTCCTATACCACTTGATGCCCCAGTTATTAATGCTTTCATACCGTCACCTCTATAATCTTATTATATATTAAAACAAAAGAAAAAGAAACTATTTAGTCTCTTTCTTTACATCTTTTTTAGCTTCCTTTTTAGTGTCTTTCTTTTCTTCTTTTGCTTCAGCTTTTTTGGAAGTGTCATCTTTTTTAGCAGATTTTACTTCTTCTTTCTTTTCTTCAGAGTCAACAAGTTTTAATATAACCATCATGCTATCGTCTCCACGACGTTCTCCAAGTTTAAGAATTTGAGTATATCCGCCATTTCTGTTTTCATATCTTTTTGCTAAATCATTAAATATTTTGTTAACTACTTCTTTGTCGTTATGTAAGAATGCTAATGCTTTTCTTCTTGATACTAAATCACCTTTTTTACCATAAGTGATCATTTTGTCTACAAACTTACGAGTTTCTTTTGCACGAGTTTCAGTTGTTTTGATGCTTTCGTTCATAATTACTTGTTTAGTTTGTGTTGCAAGCATACTTCTTCTATGTTTGTTATCACGACCTAATTTTCTATATGCCATAACTTTTCCTCCTTATATTAATCATCATCACGAAGTGTAAGACCCATATCTTTGATCTTATCTAGTACTTCTTTTAGTGATTTTTTACCTAAATTACGTATCTTCATCATATCAGATTCACTCTTGTCAACTAAATCTTGTAATGTATGAATTCCTGCACGTTTTAAGCAGTTGTAAGCACGAACAGAGAAGTCTAAGTCTTCTATTGATGTTTCAAGTGCTTTTGTTTTAGGATCTTCTTCTTTCTTTACCATCATTCCACTTATGTTTGATATTGATGATAAATCAGTAAGTAATTTAAAGTGTTCAATTAAGATTTGTGCAGCTAGTGCTACAGCTTCTTCTGGTCTCATTGAACCATTTGTTGTTACTTCCATTATTAGTTTATCATAGTTTTCATTTTGACCAACTCTGGCAGGTTCTACACTATATTGTACTCTTTCTATTGGAGAGTATGATGAATCTATTGCTATTACTCCAGCTTCTTTTATATCAAGTATTTTTTCTATTTCTTCAGAAACTACATATCCACGACCATTTGTAACAGTCATTTCCATATGAAGCTCTCCGCCTTTTGCAAGTGTTGCAATTACTTTGTCTCCATTTATTATTTCGACATCAGCATCATGCTCTATATCAGATGCCTTAACCTCGCCTTCCTTTTTAACATCAAGTCTTATAACTTTATCTGTGTTTGCGTGGTTTTTAACTACAACTCCTTTTAGGTTTAGTATGATAGTAGCGACATCTTCATAAACTCCATCGATTGTTTGGAATTCATGCATAACTCCATCAATTTTTACACTTGATATTGAGCTTCCTGGAAGAGATGAAAGCATTACTCTTCTTAAAGCATTACCTATTGTTGTACCAAATCCTCTTTCAAGTGGTTCTAGTACAAATTTTCCGTAGAAATTGCTTTCTACTTTGTCTACTATTTTATATTCTGGTTTTTCAAATTGTAACATGAACTAACCTCCCTTTCTATAGTCATCTATAGATTATACATTTTACAATTATCCACGTGGACGTTTTGGTGGACGACATCCATTGTGTGGTATTGGTGTAACATCGTTAATTGATGTTACTTCTAGTCCTGCTGTTTGAAGTGAACGTATAGCAGTTTCTCTACCAGGTCCTAAACCTTTTACGTATACTTCTACTTTACGCATACCCATATCGTATGCTACTTTTCCAGCATTTTCTGCAGCGGAACCTGCTGCAAAAGGAGTAGATTTCTTACTTCCTTTGAAGCCTAAAGCTCCACTTGATGACCAACTAATCGCATTGCCATCTTTATCAGTAATTGTTGTAATTGTATTGTTAAATGTTGAATGTATATGAGCGATTCCTTCAGGTACGTTCTTCTTAACCTTTTTCTTTCTAGTCTTATAAGCCATGGTTTAATCCTCCTTTACTATGCTTTCTTCTTATTAGCAACAGTCTTACCTTTACCCTTACGAGTACGAGCATTTCTGTTTGTTCTTTGTCCTCTTACTGGAAGTCCTTTTTTATGACGAGATCCTTGATAAGAGTTTATTTCCATTTTAGTTTTTATATTCATATTAACTTCACGACGTAAATCGCCTTCAGTTAAATATTTGTTGATTTGATCACGAAGAGCAACGATTTCTTCTTGTGATAAATCTCCAGCTTTCTTTGTTGGTTCAACTTTTGCGTCTTTACAAATTTTCTTTGCTAGACTTCTTCCAATTCCGTAAATATATGTTAATGATATACATATGTGTTTATCATTTGGAATATCTACACCTTTAATACGTGCCACTTTAATTCACCTCCAATTAACCTTGTCTTTGGTTATGTTTAGGATTCTTTTTACAAACAACCCTTACAACACCTTTTCTTCTAATTATTTTGCAATCAGCACAAATTTTCTTTACTGATGGTCTTACCTTCATATTTATCCCTCCTATTATTTACGATAGGTTATACGCCCACGTGTTAAATCATAAGGCGAAAGTTCTATCATTACGGTATCACCTGGTAATATGCGAATGTAATGCATTCGTATTTTACCAGAAACGTGGGCTTCCACAATGTGTCCATTTGATAATTCAACT
>ONSL01000003.1 GCA_900320505.1 uncultured Eubacteriales bacterium | reverse complement strand
TTATAATTAATATTTAACTCATTATAATATTTATCTTTTAAATATAAGTAGTGGTTATATATAAATCTACTTGTCCCCATAAATGAATTAAGTTTAATCCCTGTATCCTTATCAGGATACATTCTAAACTTATAAGCTTTATATATTTTCAAGCGAACCACCACCTTTATAACTAATCTTATTATACGGGCAAATTGTTGATATTAAAAGGAATATTTAAAATTTTTTCATGACTTTCCTATTATATAAAAAAAAGATTAAACCAATAGATTTAACCTTTTCTAGTTTAGCTCATATATAAATAATATATAAACTTCTTATCAGAGTAACTTTCTCAAATTAATAAATCATGAACTTGCATTCTTTTTAGTAGAACAATAATCTTTCGATTATCAGGCTCTTACATATCTTGTATACTAGATACGTAATAAAGAATGATAACAAGCAGGAGGCCTATCCCACTCAGTACATAATATATAAATACTATATACCGGTTTACCAGTCGTTCTAGATAAAGATTAAAAGTAAAATCTAAAGAAAACTAAAGACTAAACTCAAAACCCAACTAGGTAATTACTAACGACTTTCTACTTTGAAGTTTACCTTCTTCACAAATCATATAAGTAAATGAATTAGATAAGATATTATTATATCTATGATAACAAATGTATCAAAGATATAAACATCATTTACTTAATTAATACTATACTCCTTTTTCAGAAAAAGTCAACATTATTTTTTTAAAAAAATTTAATTTTTTTATTAAAAATTTTAAAATCCTTATATATCAACGAATTAATAAAAAATTATTTCATACTAGTAAACCTTAAAAAATTTATAAAGTCACTAACACTTATCTTACTAAAATAAATTATTAAAAAAGCTATCAAAAGAAATGGTCCAAAAGGAACAATATGCTCTTTATTTGTTAAGAGAATTATAATAGCAACTGGAAGAGCTATTAAGCTTCCAAGAAATATTGAAAAAACCCCAAGTACTGGTTCTAATACCAGGCCAAACAAAAATAAAAGTTTAACATCTCCCCCACCAAGTGCTTCCTTTTTAAATATTGCTTTTCCAATAAGAGATATTGCATACATAAGTAAAAACAAAAATATAGCACCTAATATTCTATGGCAAGTCCCAGAAAATCCTAATTTTATAAAATCAAAAACTATAAAATATATTGTAAAAAATATAAGAACTTCATCAGGTATTATAAAATATGATACATCACTAACAATTACTATAATAAGCAGGGATACAATACCAAGAGCTACTAAAAGATCTATTGAAAATCCAAAGCTATAATAAGAAACCATGAAAAGAAGTCCTGTTGATATCTCTGAAAGAAAAAGTATTGGTGGTATTTTAGCTTTGCAATACCTACATCTTCCTCTATATATAATATATGAAAGAATTGGTATCATATCATAAAAAGCAAGTTCACGTTTGCAAGTATCACAGTGTGACCTAGAATTAATAAAGTTTTCTTTCTTAGGAAGTCTTAAACCAACTACTGCATAAAAAGAGCCCATAATACTTCCTAAAATAAAAAAGAAAACCATGTATAATATATCCATAATTTTCTCTTCCTTTCTAATTAATTTGATTATAGATATCAAACATTGGTGTAACAATTGAAAGTAAAATAACACCTACTATACCAGCAACTAAAACAATCATAACAGGCTCTATCATACTCTTAAATTGTTCTACCATTGACTTATACATTTCCTTATAATGTTGTGAAACCTTTTCCATCATTAAGCCAAGTTGTCCTGTTGATTCACCAGTTACAAGCATATGATAAGCAACTGTTGGAAATGCCCATTCATTTTTAAATGAATCAGATATCTTTTCACCTTTTGCAAGGTTAACCATTGTCTTATTAATCAATTCTTTATAAACCTCATTAGTTGTAATATTTGAAAGTATTTGCATACTATCTGTTATAAAAACACCATGATTCAAAAGTGACGCAAAAGTTTTAGTAAAATTATATACCTCATTATAAATTATTAAATTACCAAGTCCAGGAAGATGCATTGCTGTAGTCTGTACTCCTTTCCTAAAATCTTTCATATTTTTATAACAAGCAACAAAAACTATTATAATTAAAGCAATAACACCAACTATATACATCCAGTTATGAACTAAGAAATTACTTTGATTAACAACAAACTGAGTAATTGCAGGTAAATCTGCCCCATTAGACTGATACAAAACAACAAACTGTGGAACAAGTTTTACAAGCATAAATACAAGAACACCAATTGCAAGTACTAATACAAAAAGTGGATATGTCATTGCACTTTTCATTGACTTCTTTGTTTGAGCAACATCTTCATAATACTCTGCCATATCATCAAGTACTGACGAAAGATCACCAGTCATTTCAGCAGACTTTATCATATTTATTAAAAGCTTAGGAAATACATTTCCTTGATGAAGCATTGCAGTACTTAAACTATCACCCTTTAAAAGATCATAAACAAGCCTGCTATATGCAGTTCTACTAACAACGTTTTTAGTTTGTTTTGAAAGTATGTCAACTGCCTCAACAAGTGGAATACCAGCTTTCAAATAAGTTGATAATTGTGTTAAATCAAAAGATATATTATTTAAATTAATCTTATTATCAAGAATTATTTGAACATCGTAGCTTTTCTTAGGTTCAACATGTATATTTGTATAACCTGAATGCTCTAAAAATTTAGCACAATCATCTATACTTTCAGCATCAAAATATCCAGTCTTCTTCTTTCCATTTTCATCAACTGCAGTAAACTTAAATGGATACATCTTAGCCTTATAATCTGCTGCAATCTTTTCAGAATCATCATGAAGATCAATACCAGCAATAGACTCTTTCTTTTCTTCTTTTTTGCTAAAAGAGAAAAGTCCTCCTTTTTTCTTCTTTTTCTTACTTTTGCCTTTAGTTGCTCCATACTTTCTAATTAAATTAGCAAGATGACTAGAAATATTTCCGCCAAGTTCTCCCATACTTACTTCATCAATAATCTCTTTAGGAAAAACATTACCAAGTTTTTGCATACTTACAGTTAAGGTATCACCTTTATATATAAAATATGCAAGTCTCTGAAAGATTTTTTTATTTGAACTAGCATTTTTAGCAACATCAACAACACTATCAAATAAACTTTTATTATCCTTTAAATCATCAGATAAAATTGTAAAGTTATCGTCAAGTTCTCCTTCATCGACTGCTTTATTTAAATCGGGTTTTGCTTCATCTGAACCAAGTGGCATTACTTCAATATTTTTATATCCTAAAACATCAAGAAATAGTTCACAATCATCCTTAGAAGATGCTAAAAAATAACTATTTTCTTTTTTCCCATTTGTATCAGTAGCATTATATTTAAATATATATAAAACATCCTGGTCCATATAAACACATCCCTTTATTCTAATAATGATTATAACAGAAATTTTTCATAAAAAAAAGAGTATTACATTAATTTACTCTTTACTTTACTTGAAACTATACTCATATCTGCTTTTCCTTTTAAATTTGGTGTTACTTCTTTCATAATAGTTCCCATATCTTTCATAGATTTAGGATTAATCTTAGAAAAAGCATCATCTATTATTTTGTTTACTTCTTCCTCTGAAAGTTGTTCAGGTAAAAACTCTTGTAAAACAGTCTTTTCAAATTCAGCTTTTTGTACTAAATCGTCTCTACCACCCTTAGCAAATTCAGAAATAGATTCATTTAAACTCTTTATTTCACGTGATGCACAGTCGATAACTAAATCATCATTTTCTTCCTTTTTATTATCTATTTTTTCTTTCATAATAGATGCTTTAAGCCCTCTTAATACTGTAAGTCTTTCTTTTTCTCCAGACTTTAAAGCCTTAACCATTTCATTTTGTAATTTTTCTATCACTATAATCATCTCCTCTTAAATTATAACACATTTATGCATTTTTTCTTTTATAATTCTTTATTTTTCCATAGAAATCAACCTTTTCATTTACAAATCCAAGTATTATCTTAATAGTTGCAATAACTGGTGTTGCAATTATCATGCCAATTGCTCCAAAGAAATGTCCAAATATTACAAGTCCAAGCATAATAGTTACTGGATGAAGACTCATTGAATGTCCCATAATTAAAGGTTGATAGAAATTATTTTCAAGTGTTTGACAAACAACTATAGAAATACATGTAAATAAGAATGTCCAAGGACCAATAACCGCTGCCATAACAAGTGCAGGTATCGCTCCAATCCATGGTCCAAAATATGGAATTATATCTGTAAGCGCACAGAAAAGAGCAAAAACGAGTGGACTCTTAAGTCCTGCAAGTGTAAATCCAATAGATTGTGTTATAAAAACAAAAAGCATAACCATTAAAACACCATTTACATATGATCTTAATGAAGTATTTATTCTCTTTGATAAATCATTAAATCCATTCATATATCTATCTGGAATATACTTTTTTAAACCTTTATTTAGTTTATGATAATCATATGATAAATAAAAGCTTATCATAAGTGTTAACACAGCTTTTGCAATAAAAGATATAGCAGAAACTGTTCCATTAATTATCTTTGTACCAGCGCTTTTAGATACACTTTTATATGTACTATTTATAAATGTTATTATTTTGTCTTTAGCATCATCATTATTTTTAAATGTATTTTTAATAAATTTATTTATTTCCTTTATATATTTAGGAATATTCTTTAAAAGACTAGATCCCTCTTCAACAATACCAGGTATTATAAGATAGAATATTAGAGCAATTATTCCAATTACAATTATATAAGTAATTATACAAGCAAGAATTCTTGGAATATGTTTTGACATTTTATCAATCAAAGGATTTAAAAGCCATGCAATTACAATACCTGCAAATAAAGGTATTAAAAGTTTTAAGAAATCCCCTATTATACCTAATACATTTAACTTATTAAGTATATAAATAATACCTATTACAATTAAAATGGTAACAAGTGTAATTAGTATTTTACCTAAACGATCATAAGTAGAAACACATTTATTTATCTTTTTATAATCTAATTTATCTTTATTATCCATAAAAAATCCCTTTCCTTTTTTAGTATAACAGATTATTTACTTAAGTTAAAGTAATATTATATAATAATATTGGTGATTATATGTACGAAATTATTGAGAAAGCATCATACTATTATGAAATTAAAAACTCAAAGTTTTATAGTTTTATCTATAATGTTAAAAGTGTTGATGATGTAAATAATATATTAAATGATCTAAAAGAAAAATATAAAAAAGCAACTCATTATACATATGCATATAAAATAGATAATATTATAAAAAAAGATGATGATAATGAGCCATCTGGCACAGCAGGAAGTCCAATACTAAATATTATAGAAAAAAATAATCTTGATAATGTTTTAATAGTCGTAATAAGATATTTTGGTGGTATAAAATTAGGAGCTGGTGGTCTAATAAGAGCATATTCTCTTGCAGCAAAAAATGTAATAAATAGTGAAAATTTAAGAAAGATTGAGAAAAAAGAAAAAATAGAGATTAAAACAAATTATAAAGAACTTGACAGAATTTTATCACTTATAAATAAAGATAATATTATAGATAAAAAATTTGATGAAAATATAGTTCTAACAGTGAGTATAACAAAAAAAGATAAAGAAAAACTTATAAAAAATAATATAACATTTAAAAACCTATAGCATAAATTACTATAGGTGATTTTATGTATTACAGATATAATGATATAAACCTTTATGTTGAATTTATTAATAGAAATAAAAATAAAAATATTTTAATACTTCCTGGTTGGGGAGAAACATTTAATACATTTTATAATATATCTAGTTACTTTAAAAACTATAATATTTACATAGTACATAATATAGGCTTTGGAAACTCTAAATTTCCAAATAGAGATCTAACTATATATAATTATGCCTATGTAGTAAAAGAATTTATAAAACATAATAATATAAATAATTTATACGTAATCGCTCATTCATTTGGTGGAAGAATTGCAAGTATTTTAATAGGTAAATATAATATAAAAGTTAAAAGACTTGTCTTAATGGATGTTGCAGGTTTTAAAGGAAAAAGTATAAAAACAAAAGTAAAAGAAATAATATATAAAGTAAAAATAAAACTATTTAAAAGAAAAAGAAAAGAAATATTTTTAAAATACGCATCACCTGACTATAAAGCATTAAATGAAAATATGAAAAATACATTTAAAAATATTGTTAAAGAAAACTTAAAAAAATACTATAAAAAAATTAAGGTTGATACCTTAATTATATGGGGAGAAAAAGATAGTATTACTCCAATTAAAGACGGAAAGAAGTTAAATAAACTTATAAAAAATAGTAGCCTAATAAGTTTCAAAGATGGATCACATTTTACATATCTTGAATACTTTTATAATGTTAATAAAATAATTGAATGTTATTTTAAAGACTGACCCTTATCATTTTCTAAAGCATCAGAATTAAGCATAGCATCTAAATCATTATTATTATGATTAGGTGCTTTCTTTTTTAAATTCTCGTACTCATGTGTAAGCTCTAAACCAATATTAGAGTATTTTTTTAATTCTATTTTTCCTTCATAATAAAGTTCACGTAGTCTTTGCTTATTAAGTCCTTCCTCTTTAGCAAGCTCAAGTTTATCTTTTAAAACTACTCTAGGAGCCTTTAATTCTTCATCATATACTAATTTTTTATCAGATATTTCTGTACCAAGTAACTGTTCTACTTCCTTAATAGATTTTTTATGTTTTTCTTTTTCTTTATTCATAAACTTTTCTATATCTTTTTTTACTTCATCTCTTGCATCAAGTAATATTCTTAAATCTTTTTCAAAATTTGGAAGTGGAGTTTTAGAATTTACTATCATAAGCTCTTCAATTTTTTCTACAATCATAGCATATCTCTTTTCATAATCCGAAAGAAAAATGCTTGGTGTATTTTCCTTATCCGATTCTTTTATTCTTTTTTTTGCAAAAGACAAAAGCTCGTTCATTCTTTCTTTACTTACACTTTCTCTTGCACTAAATACTCCGCCCTCACCAACAAGTTTATGATTCTTTTCAATATCTTCTTTAGAAAGAAGAAAATACTTTCTTTCCTCTCCTTTTTGAAATCTTGCAGCATCCCAAGTAACATCACTATAATATATCCTTCCACCTAAATTTACTTTAAGTATTGAGTGATCAGAGTGATCTGCAGCTTTTTTACCATCAATACTAATTTCTGGAATTTTCTTATCATTAATTATACAAGCAGTATCATATGATCTTACACCACAAATTCTTAAAAGCATCTCCATTGTCTTTGTATATCCCTGGCATACACATTCACCATAAAGAAGTGCATTAACAGATCCATTTGTTCCATTCTTTCTACCTCTTGCAATGCCATCTTTTGAATTAGTATATCCTTTATCTATTGCATCATAGTCATATTTGACATTCTCACACATCCATTCATAAAGAATAGCAAATCTTTCTTCTTGTGAGTCTCCAGTTCTAATATATTTTTTAACTATTTTTCTTGCTTTATCATATGCCTTTTTTAATTCATCAGTTGTATATGTTATACTATCCTGATTAGAATAAGCTCCATACTTTAATTCTTCACTCCATGAAATATTGTCTTTAACAAATTCAAGTTTTAAATTATTCTCTTTTAAATATTTTAGAAAATCATCCATATAAAGAACATCTATATTACATTCTGAGCCATTATAAGCATTATCATATATTATTTTGCAAAAATTTTCTGTATCTTTTTTTCCAAATAATTCATTATTGTAAAAAGTAATTTTCTCTAGATTTTTATCATCTAACCCATCCACCACTCTTAAATTTTGATTAGAAATAATTTCAAGTTCTTTTAAATTATTAAGATTAGATAAATCAATTCTTTGTATACAACTCTCATTTTTTACTTTTAATGACTCTAAATTAGGATATTTATTTAAAATATCCGTTAATTCTTCATTTGAAATTTCATTAACGCCTTCAAAATTAATTGATTTTAAATTTGGAAATAAATCTATATAATCAAGGACTTCAGAATCTATTCTTAAAGAAGTTACATATTTTAATTCATCTTCCATAAATTCCGTTTGTTTATTGTATATTTTTTTAACCTCATCTGGCTCTGGAATATTATTTTTTCTTCTATAATTATCAATCTGTTCTCTTACAGAAAGACCAATATCAAGTGGTAGCTGTATCATAAAACAAACCTCCTTTAGTAAATTACATTATTATCTTTATCAAATTCTAATAAAATACTCTTACGACTTGCTAGATAATCACACATGTGTACAAAATTTTGATACTTTGTTTTAGGTTTTTCTAGAACTTCATTACCATTATAATCAGTTGTCCAAGGACCCATATGAGTCTTTATTACGTCTCTTAAAAGTTCAGGTTCATTTTCTTTTAAATTAAGTTTATCCTTATTTTCCATAACAAAATTTGCCATTAAAATTGGATGATCAAATCTTGTATATCTTTCTTCTGGATTACCAAGTTTTAATCCATCATGCAAAGCAAGTGCCATAATCATTAAATCTTTTTCTCTTCCTGTATAATGATCACCAATTGATGGGTCTGATAAAAGTTCATATGCAATCCTGCATGCTGCTTTAGTATGCCTCAAAAGTCCTCCATCTCCAAGAGCATATTTTGGATGATACTTTCCAGTTGATGATGCTGGAACATGAAAAAAATAATCAGGGAGCTTATTAATCATATACTTCATTGCATCTTTTATATCATCATTTTTTAAATAATTTATCTCATTTTTAAAATATTCATATTTTTCCATATTATACAAACCTTTCTAATATACTATTTTCTACAAACCAGTACTTAACTGGGATATAAATTCTATCATTTTTAACTTCAAGACATCCCTCTTTTATAAGATCATCTATCTTAAAAGCATCAAATATATCTTTGTGATACTTTTTCTTAAAACCTTTAATTGAAACACCTTTCTTTAATCTTAATCCAAGTATCATTTCATAAACCATTTTATCATAAATTTCAAGTTTTTCATACTCTGTGATATATTTTCCATTTTCATAATTTAATAAGTTATTTGTATTTCTATATCTAACATCACCTATATATCCAGACGCACCAACACCAAATCCATAGTACATTTTATTCTCCCAATACGAATTATTGTGTCTTGATTCAAAGCCTTCTTTTGCAAAATTACTTATCTCATAATGATTGTAACCGTAGCTTCTTAATTTATCATCTATATGGTAATACATCTTATTTAGTCTTTCATCATCAAGCTCGTTATACTTATTAATATAAAGCTTTGTATGCTCCTCTACTTGAAGTGCATAAATAGATATATGATTAATACCAAGTGAAAGTACAAAATCTAAATCTTTATCTAAATCATCAACTGTTTCACTACTAAAGCCATACATTAAATCAACACTTATATTTGGAAATAACTTTTTACAGTAACTAATTAACTTAACAATTTTTCTCTTATCATTAAATCTTTCTATACTTTTATAAAATTTATTATTAATTGTTTCAATACCTATACTTAACCTATTAACACCAATAGATTTAATTATATCAAGTTTATCAAAAGAAACATCAGGATTAACCTCAAAAGTAAATTCACAAGTCTTGCTTTTATTTAACTTATCTGTAATATCTTTTAACATAGAAAGAGCATGAATACTTAAAGATGATGGAGTACCTCCTCCTATATATATAGTGTCAAGTTCATCTCCCTTGTATTTTTCATTAATTTCTTTTGAAAGAGCAGAAAGATATCTAATAACTAAATCTTCACTATAATAAAATTTAGTAAAAGCACAATATGCACATATTGAAGAACAGAAAGGAATATGAATATATAAATGTTTAATATTACTTTTCATACTTCTAACCTACTTTCTGCTCTTTTCTCCACCTTTTTTATTACCTAGTCTCCTATTAACTCTTCTAGCTTCTTTTATATATGCAAAATTATCATCACCTATAAGCTCTCTAGTTCTTTTAGAAGTTAAATATCTTGTTACACTAGACTTTGGAATATTAAGCATTTCTGATAATTCCATATCAGTAAGTGTAGAATTATAGTCTAAAAACTTATTTACAACAAGTAATATCTTACCATCTACATTCTTACTCATTCTTATCAACCTCTAAAACACTCATAAATGCTTCTTCTGGAAGATAAACTGATCCTATCTGCTTCATCTTCTTTTTACCAGCTTTTTGTTTTTCAAGTAATTTCTTCTTTCTTGTAATATCTCCACCATAGCATTTTGCAAGGACATCTTTTCTTAAAGCTTTTACAGTCTCTCTTGCAATTATTTTAGATCCAATACTTGCTTGAATAGGAATTTCGAATAATTGACGTGGTATATTTTCCTTTAAGTTTTCACATACCCTTTTTCCTCTTTCATAAGCTTCATCTTTATGAACGATTACAGAAAGAGCATCAATAATTTCACCATTTAACATAATATCAAGCTTAACAAGTTTACTAGGGCGATATCCTATTACTTCATAATCAAATGATGCATATCCTTTTGTTATACTTTTTAATTTATCAAAAAAGTCATACACAATTTCAGAAAGAGGAAGAACATAATGTATATTTACCCTTGTTTTACTTATGTATTCTATATTTTTAAATTCACCTCTTCTATTCTGACAAAGTTCCATAATAGGTCCTATAAAATCACTAGGCACAAATATATTAGTGAGTATAAAAGGCTCTTCCATCTCTTTTATTTTACTAGCATCAGGCATATCAGATGGACTACTTATTTCAAGTGTTTCTCCACTTGTTAAAATAACTTTATATATAACAGATGGTGCTGTTGTAATAATATCAATTCCTGCTTCACGTGAAATACGTTCCTTCACTATATCCATATGTAAAAGTCCTAAAAAACCACATCTAAAACCATATCCTAATGCTTTAGAAGTTTCAGGACTATATTCAAGTGCAGCATCATTTAACTTTAATTTAGAAAGAAAATCTCTTAAACTTTCGAATTTATTACTATCTATTGGATAAAGTCCAGAATAAACCATAGGTTTCATCTTTTTATAACCAGGAAGAACCTTATCAGTATAATGTTCTTTAGAAGTTATAGTATCTCCGACATGTACACTTTCAATATCCTTTATACTAGCTACTATATGACCAACTTCACCTGCTGATAAAGATTTAACATTTTCTTCATTTGGAGTTGTTATTAATAGTTCTGTTACAATATATTCTTTATCACTTTCATGCATCTTTATTGTATCGCCAACTTTTAAAGTACCATTAAAAATACGAGCTGAAATAACAACACCTCTATAACTATCAAATTTACTATCAAAGATTAATGCCTCAAGAGGAGCCTTATCATCTCCTTTAGGGCAAGGTACTTTTTCAACAATTCTATCTATAAGTTCTTTAACACCTTGTCCAGTCTTAGCACTTACCTTTAAAATATCATTTTTTTCGAAAAGACCTAAATCTAAAAGTTCTTCTGTTACCTTCTCTACATCACTACTTGGAAGATCTATTTTATTAATAACAGGAATTATTTCCAAATTATTATCAAGAGCTAGAAAAAGATTAGCAAGAGTTTGAGCCTCTATTCCTTGAGTACCATCAACTAGTAAAATTGCACCATCTGATGCAGCAAGACTTCTAGAAACCTCATAAGAAAAATCAACATGTCCTGGAGTATCAATAAGATTAAGTAAGTACTCTTCTCCATTATATTTATACTTCATAGTAGCAGTATTTAACTTAATTGTAATACCACGTTCCCTTTCAATATCCATTGAATCAAGAATTTGACTCTCACTTCTACTATCAAACTCACCACATGCTTCCATAATTCTATCAGCAAGAGTTGATTTTCCATGATCAATATGAGCAATTATAGAAAAATTTCTAATATGTTTTATATCCATAAATGACCTCCATTTTTCTAGTTTTTCATCAAAATAATAGCATATTTATAGTCTTTAATCAATATTACAAATAAAAAAAGAGTACCACTTTAAATGACACTCTCTAAAAAGCTCCTCTATCAACTGAATACTGTGAATCTCCTGTATTAGGTCCAGAATCCTGAGTTGCCTTTAAATGAAGACTTTGAACTAAATCTTTTAATTTTACCTGAAACTCTTTTTCTTCTTTATCTGTATATCCAATAAAATATACTTTATCAATCTGACTATTATTAAACAAACATACTTCATTTGTATTTATAAATCCTTCTGGATACATACATCCAGAATAGTCATAGAGCTTATTTTTATTATTATTAGGAATAGAACAAAATCCTGTAATCATTACCTTCTTAGTACCACCCTTTAGAAGCACTATGGATCCTATTGGTAAGAATAGTCTATCTCCCATTTTACCCCTCCTTATTGTAATTTAAAGTAATCATCATTCTTATTACTTGAAGTAGCACTATATAATGATTCTATATCACTAGGCTTAAATCTATCATAATGAGATGTATTAACACTATTATTACTTTGAGCCTCTTCTTTTTTCTCTTTATTCTTCTTATATAATGAATTAATACTCATACCAGCTAGAGGTATTGCAGCAGCAGCACCAATGCCGGCATTCTTAAGTGTAGCTCCAGATGGAGTATTATCTCCTGTTCCAGTGTGATATGCATATTCTATAGCATATTTCTTTTGTTCCCAAGCAGTCTTTAACTGATCAACTAAAGATGTATTACCAGCCTTTTTTGCTGCAGCAATCTTTGAATCATATTCAGCAGCCAAATTAGGAAGTTCTTTAAACTGTTGTGTTTCAAGAGTATGAGCGTCCTTAGTAGCCTGATTAGAAGCGGCATTAATCTTTGCCATAGCAGCATCTCTTCCTGCCTGATCTGTTGCATTAGTCCACTCTTCATTATACTTGCTTAAATCTTTATGATATTTACTTAATTTCAAATTATATTGATCATCATATGCTTGAAGTTTTTCTGAAGCAGTCATTTTGTCATTTACAGTAACAACTTTTGATGCATCAGCATCTGTAGGAAGCTCGTCAACAAGTGCATTATGTCTAGTATAATGCTCGCTTTCCTGTTTCCTATAATCATCAAGAGTTATTTCGTTATTAGAAAGTTTCTTATCAAGTTCAGACTTAGTTGTCTCCCAATCAGAATCCTCTTTATGTATTTCCTCAATTTTTTCTTTTGCTAAATCATCTGAAGTCTTTTCAGTATCTGTTGGAGTTGTGCTTTCATCCGATGGTTTAGTAGAATCTGCATTCGAATCACTATCATCTTTTTTTACATCACCATCACCAACTGTATATGTTTTACCTGACTTCTTATCAAGAATTGAAAGAATCGCACTAGATGTCGTAGAACCAGTTAAAAGTGAAATTTGATAATCATCACTATCAAATAAAACTGATGAAGCTGTTGGTTTAGAAAGATTACTACTCTCATTACCTTTTTGTGCAGCTGCTGTCGAGTTATCAACACTTTCATCTTCAGCTTGATTTGTTTCTGTTGATATACCAGTAAGACTACTCTTTCTACTATTTATTTCAGTTAATGCGGACTGTATTTTATTATCAGCTGATCTAAAATATTTATCTTTTGAATCAAATACAGATTTATACTTATTTCCAGACTCTTTAATTCCCTGGAAATTATTACCATTATTAGTAGCTAATTTAAAGCATCCATAACTAGAAAAACTTGAAAGATTAAGAGAGTTTAATGAATTATATATTTTTGTTAATTCATCGACTACTTGATCAACTGTTTGATACTTAATTGAATATCCATTATCCATAATTCATTACCTCCTTATACCCTTAAATTACTTACTTCTGTAACAGATGTTGTTACATATCTTTCATGATCAGCTGCTGTTGCATTAGAGCCACTATATATACCTTGTATGACATCATATGTAGTTGCAGAATAACAAGTAGAATAAAGACTGCTAGCATAACTTCTTCTTTTATTGGCTTTACTTATTATTTTATCAATTGCACCTTTAATTTCCTTTACTTTAGCCTTATTATTACTTGTTATCTTAGTGTCACAAAGCTCTTTAGCAGATGCAGCTTCTTTAACAAAATAATCAATATCTTCGCATTCCTTTTTATAATAAGATGATGTAATCTTAGCAGCAGCACTTACCAAATCTTTCTCAACATCAGAAACATCAGTGCTTCCACTTGGACTTAATTTATCTAAGATATCTTTAACATATTCTGGAACAACCTTTAATGCATCTAATGTAATTGCTGTAACATTCTCATCTGCAAGACTATTTAAATCTTTAATACTAGTTCTTAAATTATTTATAGCATCATCTAATTTACCAAATTCTTCAGTGTTATCTATATGACCAGTAGCATCAAATATCTTATAATATTCCGTTTTAACATAATTTAATATTCCATGAGCATTAGTTTTTTCATACGGAATTTGATATGGATTTGAAATTTTCTTCTTAGGTGTACTTGAACTTCCACCACCTTTACTACCAGAGCCAGATCTTGATCCAGAACTAGAAACAGTTCTGCCTCCTCCGGATCTTCCACCACCAGAGCCAGAGCCATTACCACTGCCAGATCTTTTTACTTTTTTAATAGATTTAAGATATGCATTATAACTATCATATTTTTTTCCATTATGATAATACTTACCTTTAAAGTTTCCAGTAAAAGTCTTATTTTTTATCTGTTTCCTTATTAATTCTTCACCCTTAAATCTTTCGTGTGAAGCGACATTATGATCACCAGTGGCATAATATGTGTTTTCAGAAACAAGCTTGCCATTTTTATAATAATAATTTTGAAATCCTACACCATGATTTTCATATTTTATTCCTGTATAACCTTTTGACTTTGCCATACTCTTCTACCCTCTTTCTATATTAACCCTGAGTCTACTGAAAACTCTGGTTCTTCTTGTATATCAATCACTTTATCTATTATATTATGATCGCTGTCAAGTGTTATTGTGCTTAATTTATCATGTATTTTTTTACGAAGTTCAGCTTCTTCGTCAGACTCATAACCTTTGAATATTATACTTGCAATTTGATCATTGTTAAACATACATACTTCATTAGAATCAATAACACCTTCTGGATAATAGCAACCAATATAATCATAAAGCTTATGTCTATTATTTCTTGGTATTGAGCAAAATCCAGTAATCATTAATTTCTTTGTACCACCATTTAGGAGAACTATTGATCCTATTGGTAAAAATTCATTATTCATAATATCAAGCTCCTAACTAATTTCCAAATAAATTTACATTCTTATCAGGCATTTCCCATGTATCATTTGATAAATCTTTGTCTTCGTCCTTAGGTGTTTCATATCCATTATCTGATGCTTTATATTTTGGGTTTTCTAATGGCTTTAATTCTCCATTATCAAGTGTATCAGAATTTCCGTAAGATTCTTTTTCACTATTTATTACATTGCTATCTTCATCAGTCCAGAATTTATTATCATTAGTAGGTCTATCTTCATCTAAATCTAAATCACTATTTTCTCTTCTGTCTTTATAAAGTTTAACACCTATTCCAGCAGCTCCAGCAATACCAGCTGCAGCAGCAACTGCACCAATTACTGATCCACCAGATGAACTAGTACTCTTTGTTGGTGTATCATCAAGAAGCTCTGCTCCATCATCAAACAAATCAGTTGTTTCATTTGCAGCATCCTCACTTGTAATAGGTTTATTTGAAGTAGTAGTATCAGTAGAATTTGTGCTAGCAGCAGGAGTTGCATTAGCTGTTTGTCCTGAAGCACTACTTGCACCGCTACCTCCATTATTTCCACTACTAGAATTTTGTCTTGGACTATATGAAACAGTGCCAGTTTGTCTTCCTCTACTTTGCGGTGTTAAAGATGGTTTTTCTCCTCCATTATTATTTGTATTTTGAACAGGTTGTACATTTTGTTGTTCCAATGGCTTTTGTTCTGGTTGTGAAGCAGGTTGTGTATTTTGATTATCATTCTGAGGAGTTTCTTCACTATTATCAGCAGGTTTATTTGAATTATCATCTGAAGAAGTTTCTTTCTTTCCAATTTCCTTTTCAAAATCAAAATCAATTTGTTTACCAGTCTTCTTGCTAGTTGCAACAATAGTTCCAGTAAGCATAGATGTAACTCCATCTTCTGCTATAAAAGTCTTTGTATTTTTAAGAGAAATGCTATATCTGCCAGAATCAATTAAAGTTTGAAGATCTTTACTCTCATCCTCTTTTTCTTGATCAACTACTCTTTTCTTATCAATAGCACTATTAAAATTATTAGTTGCAGCATTTATTTTAGCAATAGCATTTGATATTTGTTCATTAGCTTTTGCAAAATATTGATTGCCATTATTAAAGACATCTTTCCAAGTACTTGTGCTTGAATCTTTTAATCCTTCACTTGTAGGCTTTTTAAAATTTGATGAATCAATATCTTTTGTAGTATTCAAAGTATTTTTTGCATTTTCAAAATCTTCTATAGCCATACTAAGCTTTTGTTCATTTACTGTTAAATCTTGATTCATTATTTTGAGCCTCCCTTCGATGATCCAGAATCTTTTGAAGAAAGAGGACCTATTGATACATAACTTGATGCCACAACGCCACTTTCATGTATTGACATAACAACATCATAAGACTCTTTGCAAACCTTTTCCCCAAACTTTGCCTTTTCCATTTTCTTATTAGCTTTAATTGCATAATACTTTTTTATTTCAAGCTTTATTGCATCAACTTTCTTTGCATTATTTTTAGTCTTCTTTGTATCACATAAATTATATACAGACTTTGCATATAAAATGAACTTAGATATATCATCTTGTTCCTTTTGAAAATAAGATGCTGCAATCTGTTTTACTCCGTTTTGAAGATTCATTATAACGTCAGGTTTACCGCTTTTTCCACTTGGGTTAAGTTCATTAAGTACTGCTTTAGCTTGCATTGGTACTTGTTCTACATCTTTAAGTGTATAAGTTTCTTCATCTTTTGATGATGCAATCTCTTCAAGTTCTCTTATAGTATTATTAAGCTTTATAATCTTGTCATTTGCATCCTCTATCGCAGTATCCTTCTTTATATAATCAGCAGCATCAAAACACTCATCATACTTTGCTTTTACTTTAGCAAGTAAACCATGAGCGTCAGTGTGTAAATAATCTACATTAAATGGATTTGAGATTTTTTTTGTACTGCTAGAAATAGTCTTCTTTTTAGATGCCATATTTTTTCCTACCTTTCCTCTACTTATGTTATATATTGTAAATGAAAGAGAAACTCTTTCACTTACAATATATTGCATTAGCAATATATTGACTTATTAATCTGTTGGTTCAACTTTAAAAGTTTCATCAGCAATCTTAGCAGCACTATTATCAGCAGCTTTATAAGCATCGCTAGCCATATAAATTTGATTTGCAAGATTTTTAATTTCTCCTAAAAATCCTTCAAAATTAGCTCTATATGTATCAAATGTTCTAAATGCAGCATCTGCTGATTTTTCTGATTGCCAAGAATTCATTAATTTGTTCTTTTCAGTTTCAGCTTCAGTAAATAAGCTTTCAACTCTATTAGCAATGCTTAAAATTTGTTCAGCATCTTGAATTGCTTTAGCTTGATTAAATGATTGATTCATATCTTAATTCCTCCCTATTATTAATTAATATTATCACTAAGATCTTGAGTTATTCTATTAACTGAATTACTTGTAGATGTCAGCATATCTCCAAATGAAGCGAAAGCCTTGCTCATTTGATCGATTGTTTCAGCATTTTTCTCATATACTGATACAAACTTATTGTAAACATCACTATGCCAATTTGATCCTAAATCTTCAATAGTAGATCTTAATTGAGTCATATAATTATTATACTCACGAGATAACTCTTGAAATTTTGCACCGCTTTGACTTACAGCAGATGTATCGATACTAAATGTACCATTCATAAATATTCCCTCCTTCAATCTAAGGCACGTATCATATACCTTATCTTTACAATAAAAGTATATCATTTAAAAAAATGAATGTAAATATCATATTGTAAAGTTTAATAAACAAAATGTAAATAAAATAAAAAGTTACTTATTCAGTAACTTTTTCTCTTTCTTTTCTTAATCGAACAGCCTCATATGCTTCTTCTTCATCATTAAAATATATTGTTTTATCTTTTAATTTTTGATATGTTTCATTACCTTTTCCAAGAATCAAAACCATATCTTTATCTTTTGCCATATTAATAGCTTCCCTAATAGCTTCTCTCCTATCAACAATTATTTTGTAATTATCATGATCTTTTTTAGCAGTTGAAACAAGTTGTTCAGCAATATCCTTAGGATCTTCTGATCTAGGATCTTCATATGTAAATATTCCAAAAGATGCTCCATTTAAAACAGTCTCTCCCATAACAGGTCTTTTATAAGGATCACGTTCTCCCGCACTACCAATAACAACTATTGATCTATTTATATCAAGTGTATGAACAAATTTTAACAGATTTGCAATTCCATTAGGAGTATGCGCATAATCAACCATTACATAATAAGGAGTATCAGTTTTTAACAAATCCATTCTTCCAGATACAAATATATTCTTAACATTTGGAATTAACTCCTCCATTGTAAATCCTTCAGAAAGACAAGCAAGCATTCCAGCTGCTAAATTATACACATTAAATTCAGCAAGAAGTGGACTATCAACATCATAATCTTTTCCTTCATAAGTATAAGTGATTAGTGTATGATATGGGGTTACCTTATAATCTTTAATCCTTAAAGTATTATCTTCATCCTTACCATATGTAAGTACCTTACCATTAGCAGCTTTTCTCATATCTTCAAAATGTTCATCATCTTTATTTAAGATGCAGCAACCACTCTTTTTAGTTTGAGACATAAGCATAGATTTACACTTTATATAATTTTCAAAAGTTCCATGTATATTTAAATGTTCCCTAGTTATATTTGTATATACTCCTGTATCAAATTCAAGATTTTGCATTCTTCCTCTGAAAAATGCCTCAGATGATGCTTCCATTGCTAAATACTTCATTCCATTATCTACCATAATTCTCATCATCTTATAAAGTATAGGAGCATCTGGAGTTGTATTTCCAGTATCACCTACTTTATCATTATATTGATAACCATTTGTTCCCATATATCCGCATCTATTTTTTCCAATTAAAGTTTCAATAATAGTAGAAGTACTAGTCTTTCCATCAGTTCCAGTAACACCAATTACTTTAAGCTCACGTTCAGGGTGATCATAAAATCTTTGGCAAAGAAGTGGAAGTTCCTTATTAGTATCTTCTACTTTGATAACTGGAACAGATTTTTTTATTCCATCGCGACTTACAACAATAGCTGCTGCACCATGTTCTATTGCATCATCAATAAAATCATGTCTATCAGCTTTAACACCCATCGTACAGATAAATAAATCTCCCTTTTCAACCTCTTTAGAATTTATCTTAATATCTTTTATTTCTACATCACTATCTATATCATATAATTCTCTTAACTTCTTCATAAAATCCTCCTAAAACATTATATATTAAAAAGAAAAAAAAGAAAACATTATTTTTCTTTTTAGTAACGTAAAGACTTTCTTTCCTTTAATTTTCCAACTATTAAATAAATAATAGTTCCATATATTATATTAGAAATAATACTATGTATAAATAAATATATAAACTTATAAAATGATACAGGAACTACATTAAATATAAATAAGAAAAATACATATATACCAAAGTATATAAATAATTCTATTAAAATGTATAGCATATTACTAAATATATTCTTTTCAAAATTAGAATTAATATAAATAGTAATAAAACCAAGTACCCCAAATATAATTGCATCATACATAAATAAATTAGTAAAAAACAAATCATAAATTATACCATAAATAACAGTATATATAATATAATTTTTGTCTTCTTTAAAAAGAGGATAAACAAGAAAAATAGTAATTATTGAAAAGCAAGTATTAAAAATAGATAAGCTATTAGATAAATAAGGTAAAAAAAGATTAAATATAAAATCAAATACAATTCCTAAAAGAGAAAATATAAAAATAGACATTACTTATTCTCCTTCAAAATAGTAACATAATGAATATTGTTAAAATCAACTTTAGTCTTCACATATAATGTATGACTCAAATCATACTTATCACTCTTAATCTTTTTAACCTCACCTATATAAATGCCCCTTGGAAATTTAGAACTTAATCCGCTTGTTAAAACTTTATCTCCTACTTTGATATTTGCATCCTTATCAACCCCAGTTACTTTAACAGTATTTTCATCTTTATCATATCCATTAAGAATTGCAAAAGAATCACCCATATCAGTCATAATAGAAACAGATACTTTAAAGTTAAGATCATTTGATGTAATTAATTTAATAGAAGTTCCATTAGGAGTAGTATTAATAGTTTTACCAATTAAACCATCTTGTGTAACAACAGCCATATCATCTTTAATGCCATCTTTAGATCCCTTATCAACTAATAAAGTATTGTAAAAATATCCCTTATTTCTAGAAAGAACAGTCGCATTAACAGGCTTATATTCAGTAAGAGTCTTATTAAGTTCAAGTGCATTTTTAAGTTCTTCTATTTCCTTCTCAAGAGATGCATTAACATTTTTTTGTATTATATAACTTTTACTCATATCACGTCCTTTATCAGCATTAAGTGCAGTAAAAGGATATGCAAGTACTTTTTCAATGGATGTTGTAACAGTCTTTAACCCCTTCTCAACAAATCCCATCTTTCTGTTTGACATTAATGAATAAAATATAACTGCAAAAATACATGCTATAGCAATTACTATAACAACTACTTTGCGACGTTTATTGTTTTCTTTTTTTAAATACATATAATCATTCCTTCAACGTTTATTATATTATAAATATTACTAAAATAAAAGATTTACTTTAAAATATTATGCTCATAAAAAGAAAAATAAGAATTATCAGAAACAATAATATGGTCAACTATTGGAACACCAGTTATTTTACCTATTTCAATCAAATTATGAGTTAAATTTCTGTCTTCAACCGATGGATTAGTATTACCAGATGGATGATTATGCATGCAAACAATTCTAGAAGCAGACTCTAAATAAGCTTCCTTAAAAATCTCCCTAGGATGAACTAAAGATCTATTATAAGTTCCCTTAAAAAGTAGTTTTATCCCAATTAACTCCTGCTTATTATTAAAATAAAGAGCATAAAACTCTTCTTGCATAAGAGAATTAAAAATGTATCTAGTATAGTTAAATATATCTTCTGCATTCTTAAGAATAACTTTTTCTTTTTCTTCTTTTAAATAAACTCTTCTTCCAAGTTCAAGAGCTGCCAATATACTTGCTGCTTTCTTCTCCCCAATCCCTTTTATATTTTTTAAAGTATTTATATTAATATTTTTTAAATTAGAAATACTACCATACTTATTAATAATGTTATTAGCAAGATCAAGTACACTTTCATTTTTAGTACCACTCTTTAATATAATAGCAAGAACTTCACTATCAGAAAGACTACTGCCTCCATATCTTATTAACCTTTCAACTGGTCTATTATTTAATGGTATATCTTTTATCATAAAAACCCTCCTATTATATTATTCGAAAAAAAAAGAAGAAAATTCGCTATTTTATGAATTTTTCTTCAAAATATGATAAAATTATGCCATTTATTTCTAAAATATCACTATTTTTCTTACTACTTTTCATAATTAAATCAAAATTATTCATATTTTTAATAAATTCTTTATCCCTAATTTCCTCCTCTTTTATAAAATAAGTAAAATTATATTTTTTATAGATTTTCATAAGTTTATTTAAATTGCTCTTATTGAAAGATGCACCAATATATACATCATAAGATGAAGAATCTTTCATAATTATTTTATTATTTATCATGGAGGTATCACGTAAAGCATCATTATAATCAAGATAAGAACCAATCTCTAATATGTAAAGAGTTTTATATTCTTTTGCACTAATAGTAGTACAAAGTTCTTTTCCTACAAAAATACCAAGTATAATAGTAAAAATAACCGATAAAAAAAATTTCTTCATATTATCACCAAAATTATAGTAACAAATATGAAGAAATTAAAATGTCGAATTATACTCCTGTAATAGTTAAATTATTGAAATAATAATTGCCATCATCAGTTTCAGTAAATGTATAGTGGAAAAGAGATTCATTCTTATTTTCATTATTAGTAACTTTAACAACAATAGTTAAATTATCGCCTTGCATACTAGCACTAACTAAAGTATTTGTATGAGGTGTACATCTATTATCACCATTAAATGTTTGATAAACATAATTATCATTAGTTTCATTATACATAAATCTAGCAGAAGCCGAAACAGAAAAGCTTTTAGCTTTATAAGTTCCATCGCCAAACATTCTTTCAACAATATTTTTTAGGTCTTTAGAAGAAAATACTCTAGTTTCTTCCTCTTTTCCTGTCTCGTCATAAGAACCACAATACCAAAGGCCAAGAGGATTATTTGAATGAAGTGCTTTAGGATAAGTTGCACAATTTTTAGTACTAAATGACTTATTAAGAAGCATTCTATATGCTAAATAATTTTTATTCTCATCAGTTAAATTTGAAAGATTAACACTATTATTACTTCCATAGAAGAAACTGATCTGTTCTCCACATCCATCTAAATTAACAAAATCATAAAGCATATTTACAATATAACTATTTTTATTAACAGTTCTTTTTCTTTGATACTCCTTAACAGGATCTACTTTAGGTTTAGGTTTTAAATAATCGTTATAAACAAAATACCCAATTGCCATAAGTAAAAGAACAATAATTCCAACAAGAGAACTATTAACCATGATGGTTCCAACTGATTTTTTCTTTTTCTTCTTTATAGGCTTTCCATGCTTATCAAGCTCTGTTGTTGTAACTGGAGGAAGACTTGAATCATTAATTGGAAGAGTGCCTAAAGGTGTTGTACTAGCATTAACACTATTAGCATTATTAGAGCTTACATTACTAGAAGCATTAGTAGTATTTACACTACTTGCATTTAAAATTCCTTTCTTTGTAGGGTCAACAGGTGCCATATCACCACTTGGAATAAGATCTTCAGGTCTAGGAGCAGGATTAGAATTAGGAACAGCAGAATTAACTGTACTTGCATCCTTTTCTTTTTGAACTTCATTTCTATCATCAACTGTGCTTGAAATTACTGTACCATTCTCTGTCTTTTGTGGTGGAATTATAACACCAGGTATATTAATTATAGTTTGATTTTCATTATTAGTATTATTAGTTTTATTATTATCATTATTATTCATAGTATCACTTACCCTTTAACATAATTATATAACATAACTTTGATATGAACAATTATTTTTTTTATATTTACAAAAAAGAAATGTTTCTAACTTAATGGAAACATTTCAGCATATTTACTTGTAACAGCCTTTGTTATATGTAAAGTAACCAAAGAAGTAAATGAATTTGATGAATTAGGATATGAAGAATCAGGACTTGTTACAACAATAGAAATTTTAGGATTATTTGTAGGAAGATATCCAACAAAACTACTAGTAATAGTTTCAGTATCATTTTTACCATCACCATTAGTATCCTTAAAGCTTTGACTTGTACCAGTTTTACCAGCAGCATCTAAATTAGGATTAACATATCCAACACCATAACCACCATTTGAATGCATAACAGCATAGAATCCTTCTTTAACTCTTGCCATATATTCAGGTTTAGTATCAATCTTGTTTAAAACGTTTTTATCTTTCTTATAAATAACCTTTCCAAGTTCTTTTGTTTCACTAGACTCCCTAACCTCTTTTAACAAATGAGGCTGAAGTCTATCTCCACCATTTGCAATAGTAGTAACATACTGCGAAAGTTCAATTGGAGTATAAGCTTCATACTGTCCCATAACATAATCTAGCAAGTTACCTGCTTTAGTATCTTTAGCAGTAACACCACTTGACTCACCATCAAGATCAATACCAGTCTTAACGCCAAGACCAAACTGATGATACATATTTCTATAAGTATCAAAAGCTTTCTGATTGAAATTAAGTTTCATTCCATAATGATATTCTTGACCATTAACCCTAATTGCAGTTTTAAACTGATATACATTAGAAGATTTAGCAAGTGCAGTGATATCATCAATTAATCCTAAAGTTCTAAATGAACATTTTTGAGGAGCACCTGCAACTTTGATACATTCATCAACAATTTTTTCTCCTATTTTAATTGCACCTGTATTATATCCAACTAGCATAGAAGCACCCTTAACAACAGAGCCAGGAGTAATAGCATTAGTAATTATACTTTCAGTATTATCAACTATTTTATCACCAACAATCTTTTTAGAAGACATTGCAAGAATCTCTCCTGTATTTGGATCCTGTATGATAACACTAGAATGATCATAATAATTTGTATTAGCTTCGCTCTTCGCTCTTCTAACTTCTTCACTTAAAATATTTTCAAGTTCTCTTTGCAAATTAATATCAATAGTTAGAACAATATCATTGCCTCGCTTACCACTTTTAATTTCTTTAAGTTCATAAGAATTTAAAAGTTCATATTTTCCTTTAGTACCTTTTAAATAACTTTCATATTCTTTTTCAAGATAACTTAAACCTACTCTATCATTTAAAGAATATCCTTGAGATAAATAATAATCCTTTAAGTTGCTAGGAATACCTTGAGAAGATGTAGAAACATTACCAAGTATTGTCCTAAAAGTATCACCATAAGGATATGTTCTTTCCCAATCAGTTTTAGTACCAAAACCATCTAATTTTTGAGTATTTTCCGCAATATAAGCAAACTCACTATCTGTTAAACTATCTCCACTTTTAATAGTTTTTTCAGAATAAGTATACCCCTTATTCATAAGATAATATAAATATGCTGCATGTCTATCACTATCAGTCATTGAATTAACCTCTGCTGCAGTAATTCTCTTCTTTTCCAAATCTTCTATATCGTTATTTGAAATCTTTCTTTCTTCTTTCTTCTTCCATTCACTTTTTGTAATTCTTTTTCTTAACTTATCTTTATTGTTTAAATAGTAAAATTCTCTTAACATATCATCAGTAACCTTCTCATAAGGAAGAGAAAGCATACTAGAAACTTCATAAGCAAGTTTTATTTCCTTATTAGTAGTAACATTCTTACTTTTTTTATAAAAAATAACATTAACTGCTTTATTATCAACAATTACATTATAATTTCTATCAAGTATTCTGCCCCTTGGAGTAGAATCTCCTTCAATAACATTATTAGAAAGAACATCTAAACTTTCTTTATATTTTTTGTTATTTAAAACAGTAACATCAAAAAGCTTTATAAAAAGAATTATAAATAAAATAATTATAAGCATCATAAAAACTAGTACTCTAACTTCAAAAGTACTATCAGCATAAACAAACTTACGTCCTATTTTATTTTTTATATTATTTTTCTTTTTAGCCATAATATTCCCTCATCTATTAGTTTAACACATATTTTAAAAGTAATGTGCATATATTTTAAAAAAGGATTGATAAAATGATAATAAAATTAATAAAAAACAATATTAACTATTTAAATCCATATTTAGTAAGAGGACTTCTTTACATAAAAAATATAGAAATATCAGAAGAAGAATCAAAATATATAAATAAAGCAGTTAAAACATACTATAATGACTTATTAAATAAAGATTATAAAACATCATTAAATTATCTATATGATAAAGTTAATAAAAAAGATCTAGATAAAATACTAAATCTATATATTGAATTAAGAGATAAATATCTTTAACTATTAGTAACTATATCTATTAAATCTTTATTAAAAGTTTTATTTTTAATTTCCTCTATTTCATATTTATATGGAGGTTTTTTATTTATATAAGGAGTTTCTAAAATTTTAGGAGCATCTTTAAGTCTTTCATCATAAATAATGTTAATTAAATTTTGAAAACCAATAGTACCATATCCAATATTATCATGTCTATCCTTATGTGCACCTAAAGGATTCTTGCTATCATTTACATGAACACATTTTATATATGAAATGCCAATTTCTTTATCAAACGAATCTAAATAAGAAGAAAAATCTGACATATCATATCCTGCATCATTTAAATGACAGGTATCTAAACATACACCAATATTTTTATAATTAACACCATTTATCATTTCTTTAATATCTTCAATTGTTTTTCCAACTTCAGTGCCTTTTCCAGCCATAGTCTCAAGAAGAATAGTAACACTAGTTTCTGGAAGAACTTCATTTAAACCATTTATTATATTAGAAATCGCAGTATCTCTTCCAAGGCCAACATGACTTCCAGGATGAAGAACAAGATAGTGCACGCCAAGTTCCTCTACCCTTTTACATTCAGCCTTTAAAAATGAAACTGCAAAATCATATTTTTCAGTATTAGCAAGATTAATAATATAAGGAGCATGTACTATAACTTTATCTTTAACAATACCATTTTCTTCCATAAATTTAAAAGCTTCGTCTCTCTTACTAATATCTATTGAACTCCTAACAGTATTTTGAGGAGCACCTGTATAAAACATAAAAACATTTTCACCATAAGATGCTGCTTCTTTACAACTACCAAGAAGCCCATCCTTACTATTATATCCAACATGACTACCAATTAATAACATAATATCACCACAAATATTATACAATAAATAAAAAAATAAAACTAGAGTATAAAACTCTAGTGCTTTTTTAAGTTCCTGTCATAGCCGGAATCGCTACTTTTTATGTTAATAACATTAATTATTAACAAATACATTATATGAAAATAATACATAACTTAATCTCTTAAGTGAATAAATTATATATAAAATTTATATTTTTTCAATATCAATACTGCATTTATGTCCATTAAGTTCATATTCTTTAGAAGTCTTTTTAGAAACAATATCATTTGCAAGAGTTTCACCCTTAACATATGAATCAAACTCTGAAAGCATCCTATCAAGATCCTTATCACCATCATAATAAATATTTATGTGATCAGTAATTACAAGATCTTTTTCTTTTCTTAATGCCTGAACTGTTCTTACAAATTCTCTTGCAAGTCCTTCAAGTATTAAATCATCAGTTAAATTAGTGTCAAGAACAACACTAGTCATATTAGAAGTTTTAGAAGCAAATCCCTCTTTTTCTTTTAAATCAATAAGCACCATAGAAGGAGTTATTGTATAAGAATCTCCTCCAAGTGAAATATGAAGTTCTCCTTCTTTCAATTTTTCAATATCTTCTTTTGAAATATTTTCAAGATACTCTTTGAATAGAGAAACTCTTGGTCCTAGAATCTTACCAACCTCTTTAAAATTAGGTTTAACTGAATACTCAAGATACTTATCCATATCTTTAACGAATTCTACTTCTTTTACATTTAATTCCTCTTTTATAATTGGAAGAAGATCACCAATAATTGCCTTATTGCCATATGGAAGTATTAAAGTTTTAATTGGCTGTCTAACCTTTATCTCAGCAGTCTCTCTTGCATTTCTACCAAGTGAGCAAACCTCTCTTACAAGATCCATTCTCTCTTCTGCCTCATCATTGACAAGTTCCTCATTATATTCTGGGAAACTTTCAAGATGAACAGACTCTTCTCCAGTTAACTTTCTATAAATTTCTTCAGTAACAAAAGGTGTAAGTGGAGCGCAAATCTTTACAAGAGCTAGAAGAACCTCGTATGTAGTTTTATAAACAGCTTTTTTGGATAAAGTTAATTCAGAATCCCAGAATCTTCTTCTAGTAGATCTAATATACCAGTTAGAAAAATCATCATTTATAAATGGTACAACAAGTCTTGCAACCTTATTAAGATCAAACTCATCATAAGCTTCTCTAACATTTTTAATTAACTTATTAAGTTTAGAAAGAAGCCATTTATCAATTAGTTCTCTATTTTCAATTTTAACATCATATTCTCTAGGATCTATATGATCAGCATTAGCATACATTTCAAAAAATGAATAAAGATTTTTCATAGTAGATGTGTATTTAGAATAGACTTCCTTAACTCCTTCTTCAGAAAATTTTAAAGGTGTCCAAACAGGAGAAACATACATCATATAAAATCTTATAGTATCAGCACCATATTTAGTCATTATTTCAACAGGATCAATAATATTACCAATTGATTTACTCATCTTCTTACCATTTTTATCAAGCATCATATCATTAACAACAACATTTTTAAATGAACTTTCACCTGATAAAATAGTTGAAATAACAATTAAAACATAAAACCATCCACGAGTTTGATCAACACCTTCTGCAATAAAATCAGCAGGAAATTGGTCTTTAAACTTTTCCTTGTTTTCAAATGGATAATGCCACTGTGCATAAGGCATAGAGCCACTATCAAACCAAACATCTAGAACGTCTGGAACTCTATTCATTAATTTACCACACTTAGGACATTTTATATGAAGATTATCAACATATGGTCTATGTAATTCTAGTTTAGAAACATCTACATCTTCAACAATTTTTTCTTGAAGTTCTTCTCTAGAACCTATAACAACTCTTTCGCCACAATCACAAGTCCAAATAGGCATTGGGCAACCCCAATATCTATTTCTGGAAATTCCCCAATCAACCATATTTTCAAGCCAATTTGCAAAACGTTTTTCTCCAACAAAAGACGGATACCAATTAACTTTCTTATTAGCTTCTATAATCTTATCTTTATATGCAGTTGTTTTAATATACCAAGCAGGTTTAGCATAATAGATAAGTGGACTCTTACATCTCCAGCAGTGAGGATAATTATGTTTTAACTTTTGTTTTCTAAATAACTTTCCATTTTCTTTTAACCATTTAATTATTTCAATTTCAAGATCAGGACTAGTAACTAGAGAGCCTTTCCAAGGACCTTCAGTATAACATCCATCCTTTCCTACTGGATTTACAAAAGTAATACCATTTTCTTTGCATACCCTTGCATCATCTTCTCCATAAGCAGGAGCAATATGAACAACACCAGTACCATCTGCGTTAGTAACATAAGAATCAGCAACAACAGTAAAAGCTTTACCACTGACTTTAACAAAAGGCATCAATTGTTCATATTCAGTTCCAACTAAACTATCACCTTTCATTTCTTTAATTATCTTGTAATCATCAAATAAACTACCTACTAAATCTTTAGCAAGAATAAACTTATTTCCTTGACTTTCAACTAAAGCATAATCCATATCTGGATTAACACATAAAGCAAGATTAGCAATTAAAGTCCATGGAGTAGTTGTCCAAACAAGAAAATATTCATCTTTTTCTTTAATCTTAAATGGGACATAAACAGTATTTACTGTATCTTCATGATACTCTTGAGCAACTTCATTTTGAGAAAGTTCTGTACCACATCTAGGACAATAAGGAAGAACTTTATTTGAATGATATAAAAGTCCTTTCTTATCCATTTCCTTTAAAATCCACCATTCAGATTCTATATAATCATTGGAACAAGTAATATAAGGATTTTTAGTATCGATAAATTGACCCATCATACGAGTTACTCTATCGACTTCAGAAGTATTAGTAAGAGTTGCTTTATTGCATTCCCTGCAGAAATTTTCTATACCGAATTTTTCAATATCGCTTTTACCCTTAAAGCCTAATTTTTTCTCAACATTAACTTCTATTGGAAGTCCATGAGTATCAAGACCTATCTTTCTCTCTACTCTATAACCATTCATAGTCTTATACTTACAAAAAGCATCTTTAATAGTTTTTGCAAATACATGATGAATACCAGGCTTAGCATTAGCATAAATAGGTCCATCATAAAACACCCATTTCTTACCATTATTTCTAGTTTCAATACTTCTATTTAAAATATTAATACTATCCCAGTAATCACTTATCTTACTTTCAATTACACTATCTTTTCCTTTTTCCAACTTTTGAAATTCCATAATATCCTCCTATAAATAAAAAAAGATGATGCCAAAGGACGAAAACCGTGGTACCACCTTAATTAATACTTTAAAGCTTTTAACAGAGCTACCCGAATATACTTTTAATATATTGCAAAAAGAAGTGATCTAAAATAATTTACTAATTGCATATTTACACCAAACATATGCTCTCTTTAAATTTTCAATTATTTCCGTCTTCCTTTATCTGCTTAACAACACAATTCTATCACACTAAATTAACTTTATCAAGAATTATCTATTACCTTTTCTACCATTTTCTAAAACAAATTTTTTAATTTCATCAAAATATGATGAACTTTCATTTTCAAGTTCTTTAATTTCAGTATCACTTAATTTCTTATATCTTTTAGTAAGCTTCTTTAGCAAGAACACATCACTATTAGCTTTTTTTACTCCCACACCTAATATAAGATAACAATTATTACCAATCTCTTTATACACTATTCTAACCTGATCATCCTTTAATTCTCTAAAACTTTTAAATTCATCATTATTGACTAAAGGTTTAACACTTCTACTACCAAGTGTACCATTTCTAAAACCATCAAGTAGATCATAGACTCTACTATAATACTCTTCTGGAATATCTTTCATATCACTATCCAAATAAACTTTTCCATTATTTTTTAAGAAAATAACATTCTTTTCATACTCATTTTCTGGATTATATGTCATATTAATCTCATCATTTAATTTTTCTCTTTCAAGATATTTTTCTCTATCTGTTCTATACTCTTTAAATACAACATTATATCTATCTTTATAATCTCTATAAACTGAAAATATAACTTTATTAAGTTCTGCATCATCTGAATTAGTATAAGAATCACATAAATCCATCTTTAAATCACTAATTTCTTTAGCAATATTATTAAGAATAGATATGTATATATAATCATATTCTTCCAAAGTAACCTCTCCTCTAGTAACTTTAGGCAAACACTTAACATTTTCTACAAAATCATCGTTTGAAATAAGTGCCATATAATTATTAATCTTACCATCTAATTCTTCATTTTCATATTTATAATCTATTTGAAGTTCATGATATTTATCAAGAAGCATTTCAAAACCAGATTTATAAATCTTTTGAGTAGGATTTTTAATTGATAAATTATGTTCTTTAATAATTTCTAGAAATAAGGTAATTTTAGAAACTGGAACATCATTTTCATTAAAATAGCACATAAGAGCATCGAGTTCATCTTTATCAATAACAGTATTGAATTTAAAACCACTAATGATTTTTCTATAAGAAATAATTCTTTTTTTATTCTTATAAACAAAATTTTTACACTTACGATATTTAATTAATTCGCTTTCAAAATCTTTATTAATAGATGAACGAATACTATTAAAATTACTTTTAGAATTATTTATTTCTTTTTCAAAATACTCACTATTTTCACGAAGATCATTTTTAGAAAGAACATAATTTAGAAGCTTCTTTTCATAATATTCATAAATATCTTTAGGATAAGCATTTTCAATCAAAAGAAAAAGTCCTAATAAATCATTATTATTTAAATCATTATTCTTAAGCATTTCACATATAGAAGAAAGTAAATCAAGCCTAGATTTTATATCAGGAAGGCGTCTTGCTTCTTCATTATAATCATATACTTCTAAATAAAGTCGTTGTTTTAAATTTTCAATATTATTTTTAATTTCAAAATCAGTATTCATAATTATCCTCCATAAATTTAGCATATTGTATCAGAACAAAAAAGAAATAGTAAATAACTACTCCATCTTACCTAAATCATCAAATTCCTTCAAAATAGCTTTTTCTTGATCTATCAAAACATTCATACGTCTCATTAAAATACCCATATTTTTCTTTAATAACTCATTATTTTTATCTATCTCATCTGCTTTTAACAAAGATTCATTTAATATTCTACTAGACATCATCTTTGCATCATTGATAATAGTTGATTTATCATTTGAACTCTTATATTCATAAAGTTCTTTTTGAAGACTAGCAAGTTCTTGCTGCTGCTTACTACATAAATCAACTAATCCTTCATTACGAGCTAAAAGAGAGGAAATAAAATTATTTACCTCTTCTCTATTATAACCATTTACTTCAAGACTAAACTTCTCCATATGAACCCCCTAGCAAGCATTACCAGTTAAATTCGTCCTCCTCTTTTTTCTCTTCTTTTTCTTCTTTCTTCATATTTTCATCAGTAATTTTGCCTTCAACATTTACATTATTTGGAGTACATAAAAATATACCTCCACCTAACTTTTTAAGATCACCACCGATAGCATATATAGTACCGCTTAAGAAATCAACTATTCTTTTAGCCTGATCGGGTGTAACTCTCTTTAGATTAACAACAACAGAGTTTCTTGTCTTTAAATAATCAGCAATTTGTTGAGACTCAGAATAAGCACGTGGTTCTAGAAGCATAACCTTAGATCCACCAGTACCATTTTCTTCTTTATAACCATCTCTAGTTACTGAATAGAATTCTTCATCTACTCCTCCCTCATTCTCTGTTTCTTCTACATCCCCACCGAAAAATTTCTTAAAATTATTTAATGCCATAATTAAATCCTCCAAATATTATTCTTTAACTATTATTAATTATATCATACTTTCAAATTTATTCAATATTTTTATTTCTTATCTTTTTCTTTAAAACAATCTTACTTTTGCTTTCAGTTCTATCATATATAGCAAGATATATTACACTAACAATCATAATAATCAAACTAGTAATTAAAAGTGTTCTATTAAAACTTGAAAGATAAGGATTTATAACAACATATATAAACTCATCTAAATACTTATATATTAAATTAGGAGCAAAGAACACTATCAAAAGCTCAAGTATTCCAAGAATTAAACTAGGAACAAAAATATTTGGAATAAACTTTTCTTTATCTATAAATATAAGAATTATACAAGAAATAGTAATAATAGTAATAAGTATAATTTTAAAATTATTGCTAAACATAAATCTTATAACTTTCAAATATTTGCTTGGAATACTATCAATACTTTCTTTAGCTTTCATACTGAAATTAATAAGTACCTTATTAAATAAAGGAAAAGCTTTGTTAAAGTCATCATCATTACTATATTTTTTGCTAATCTCATTAAGCTCATTTTCATCTAAAGCGTCATATTTCTTATTATAAAGAAGATAATTAATAGAACTATTTTCTATACTATAAATAGAATATTTTAAATACCTACTATTATATATTTCATCTATCTTTTTACTATCTAACTTAATCAAAATTAAATTATTATAAATATTATTTAAATCATTTTCTATACCTATATTTTTACCAGATAAATTAATAAGTTCTGTATAATCTATATTTTCGTTAATTTTCTTAAGATTAGAACCTTTAAAAAGAAAATTTAAATTAATAACAATAGTTAATAGAAATAAAGATACAAAAATAATTAAAGAAAACAAAAAATTTATAAATCTTTTCATAACCTTACACCTAATATAATTATAGAAAAGATCAAAAACTATTGCAAGATATAATTTTATTTGTTATAATTTATATGTCTGATGGCGCTGTAGCTCAGTTGGCTAGAGCAATCGGTTCATACCCGATAGGTCGTAAGTTCGAATCTCACCGGCGCTACCATTTAGTAATTAAAGAAGTAGTTTTAAGACTATTTCTTTTTTTATTAATATTTCTATTGACGTACGTATTAAAGTACGTTATAATATAGGTGAGGTGAAAAATATGAATACTATTAATATAACAAATGCAAGAAAGAATATTTATCAGTTAGTATCAGACGTTAATGTTGGATATAATCCTATAACAATAGTAAATAATAAAGGAAAAAATGCAGTACTAATTTCAGAGGATGAATGGAAAGGAATCGAAGAAACATTATACTTATCATCAATTCCAGGTTATGTTGATGAAATTAAAAAAATAGATGAGAATGAGGATTGGAGTAAGTCAGAAAGGTTTAATCCTGATGAAGAATGGTAATTATGAAATAAAGTTTTCCAAGAAAGCTATAAAGGATAAGAAAAATTTAAAAAATGCTGAGCTTGATAAAATTGCAATTAATATTTTAACTCGTATGATTGATGATCCTTTTTGTTACCCACCTAGTTATGAAAAACTTACTGGGGATTTATTAGGATTTTATTCAAGAAGAATTAATAGACAACACCGTATTGTGTATAAAGTTGATGAAGGAAAAAAAGAAATATTAATATATAGAATGTGGACACATTATGAAAAATAATTTATATTTTATTTAAATCACTTATATCCTATCAATACTTAAATTAGACTCTAGTGCTGATAATGAGACAGCATATATAGCAAATAAGGAAATAAAATTATCTAAGTAGAAAATAATATGGATAAGAAACTAATATTAAAAAGAATAAATAAACATAAAGCATAATTACTTTATATTTTTATTATCTAAAGTGTAAATAAATCTCTTATTTAATCCTTCTTTGTTAGGCAATGAAGATGAATCATACCTTGTAAGAAAGCTTATAAATCTACTTCTAATTTCCTTCTTCTTTCTTCTTTTATTAGTATTGTTAATTTCTTCCTTCTGCAATTTAAAATCTTTGTTAGAATTAAACCATTCTATATTGATACTTTCAAGTAACATGATTCTTCTAAAACTTAAACTAGTCCCTGTAGTGCCAAGATAAGTAGCAATCTGCATATTTAACCATTTAGCAAGCCTTTCATTATCTTCAGTAACAAAATTATATGGCATATCTAAACTCTTGTATTTCATAAAATAATCTTGTGCCTTAAGAAACATATAATTCCATCTCTCATCATCTACATTTGATGTTTTCCAAGCCATACCAATACTATTTAATAAATTAATCTTTTCAATACTTAATTTATGATTTTTATAAAGAATTCTTTGCCTATTTATCCAAGCACCTAACTTTACACCAGTTGCATCATACGTATAACCATCAGAAGTAATAAACTTTTGAGTAATAAGTAGATTACCAAAATGATCAAAATATGCTTTAGCAAGAAAATAATAAAAATCCCAACTTCTCTTTTCCAAAATACTCTCTCCTCAAAACGTAAAAACTAGTATATCACATAAAGTAAAAAAAATCTCCTATTTAGAGATTTTATTTTGTTTCATATTATTTCTAATTTCAATCATTCTATTTCTAAATTCATTAAATGCTTCACCATTAAATCTTTCAATACCAGGATGTGATTTAATAAGTCTATTGAACTGAAATTGATGTTTCTTTAAGTTTTCAGAAATCTTTTCATGAATTTCTTCTGTTGCATCACCTTTAATATTCTTTAAACTGCTTTTAACATTTATAAGAGCTTTAACTGTAAATATAAAATCAGATGCAAATATAATAAAGCATATTATTGCCATAATAATTAAAGCTTTATAAGGAATACCAAAAAGGAATAAATTAATAACAGGATATAGAGTATACATAAAAACAAGACCAGCAAGTCCAAATAAAAATGAATTTTTTAAACATATCCTGCCATTTACATTAAATCTTTCATCAGTATAATCCCACCATCTAACACCAAAAAGCTTTTCCATAACATAACTTGTAATATATTCTATAAAAGAGCATATAACAGAAGTCATAAAGAAAAATACAATAGGATCAGATAAATACTTCTTGAAAAATATTACCATTGAGCAGGCACCTACTCCATATATTGGAATATAAGGTCCCATTAAAAATCCACGATTCAAAGTAACTTTCTTATTACCTAAACTGACAAAAGAACATTCAGCAATATATCCTACAATAGACATAATAAAGAAAAGCATAAAGTAATAACAAACATAATAAAAACTATACATATAATCCTCCATACATATAGTTTACCATAAAGTAAAATTTAATAAAACTAAATTGACATATTACTAGACTTAATTTTATTAATATTATTAATAATTTTATTTAATTTATAAGAACTATCTGAATATAAAAGCTTATTATACTTAAAATCTATAGAAGAGCTATCAAAATTATTAAATAACTCTCTATAAAGATATTCAATCTCATCATATTTTTTATTTTTATAAATATCATTTAAATATTTTATATTATAAGAATCCATATCTTCAATATATCTTAATTTATTACTAATAATACTATTTTTAGATAATATAGTATAAGAAATATTACTATTATTAAGTTTTAAAGAATTATTTAAAGTATCATCTTCTTCATCAAGTAAAAGACTACTATAAGAAATAACATTACCAAGACTATCATATTTAAAAGCATATACCTTTTTTGAGTCAGTAAACAAATTAGCATAATCTATCTTCTCATAATAAGTACTTGTTTTATTATGAATTTTCAAAAGAAAATCATTAGACACCTTACACTTATAATTAACTAAATTATATAAATCTTTAGATTTAATCTTAAAAATAGGCATATATTTAATCTCTAATACTTTATCACTCTTATTCCATTCATAAAAGGAATAAAGTTTATCATTAAAATTAATAAGCAAATCATAAATAAAAAGCATATTACCCCTTCTTTCTTAAAGATAATAAAACTAAAAATAAACCAATAAATAAAAAATAAACTTCTCCTCTATGAAGTAAAAAAGCTATGTAACTAAATATATTATATTCAGTATTTAAAAGTTTCATGTATGAAATAATAAAAAAATTACCATAAATCATAAAAAGAAAACCAATTATAAATAAAAGCATAAAAAAGACCTCATTAATTATATGAAGTCTTATTTAGAATTATCACTATTTGAAAGTTCTTTAATATCAGCCTTGCTAATAAGATCAAATTTTTTAGAAATCTTATCAGTAGTAATTGAAAAGTTTTCTACATCTTTATTAACTGTAGCAATTGAACGAGAAAGTTTATCCCAACGTTCCTTATACCTAGAAAACTCAACTCCTAATTTATTAAGTTCATCATGAATAACTTTAGTATACTTATCCCTTTCCATATTTTTAATAATCATTTCAACAACAGTAAGAGTTGAAATAAGAGTTGTAGGACTAGTAATCCAAACATGCTTTTTATAAGCATAATCAATTATGTCTTGATGATATGCATTAATCTCAGCAAAAATTGCTTCTGCTGGTAAAAACATAATAGCTTGATCTGCAGTTTCACCTGGTACTATATATTTATCTGAAATAGCATCAATATGCTTTTTAACATCTTGCTTAAATAGTTTTGTATAATAATCCCTATCTTTCATATTTTTCTGGTCAACCATCTTTTGATAATTTTCAAGTGGAAATTTAGAATCAATTGCGATAGTTCCAAGAGGCTCTGGTGCAAAAAGAACAGAATCTGCTATATAACCATTAGAAAGAGTATATTGAAGTCTATATATCTTGTCATTATTTTCTCCAAAGACAGAAACAAAAATATGCTTTAAGTTAACCTCACCAAATATACCCCTACTCTTCTTATCAGTAAGAACACTTTCCAAACTTACTATATCAGAAGATAGATTATCAATTTTCTTTTGAGCCTCGTCTATTTTAGAAAGTCGCTCTAAAACATTAATGAAAGTTTTATTTGTCTTTTCAAAATTAGTATCAAGTCTTTCATTAACCTTATCATTTATAAGCATTAATCTCTTCTCTATTGTATCGTTTAACTTATCAAAATCAGTTGTAATGCTCTTGCTAAAATTATCTCTAAAATCATCAAGTTCTTTCATAATATCTACTTCAAACTTACCAAGTCTTTCAGTAACGTCAGCATTATTAAGCCTGCTCATATGAGATGAAATAATATTAACTATCAAAAGTATAATAACAACGATAAGTAATATAATAATAACCATTTCCATTTAAATCACCTTCTTATCTAATTTTATCATATAAATTTATTTTTTTTAATTTTTTCTTTGCAGAATTACTAATATTTTTCTCTAAACCTATAATTTTTTTCTTAAGAAATTTAAATCATCATTAAGTTTTAAAGCATCATCAGTTTTAATTCCATAAGAAGATAAAATAGAGGCTAAATAATTAATTCTATTTATAAATTAAGAATAGTCTGTACTATAAAATTAATAATTATCATATAAATTTTGAAACTCATTTTTTACTTCATTATACTTATCTTCTAATATAGATATACTTTTGTTATACGAATTATTATTATTCATTCTTGATATATTCTAATATAATCTTCTTGAAAAAACTTTAGTCTATTTGTAACAACTTGCAAAGTGTTAAGTGTAAAAAAAGACTAACAACGCTAGTCTTTATATCATATATCTAATATTATTATAACCACCATCTATACTATAAGTATTAAAACCAATATTATTAAGAAGTCTACTTAACTTTAAACTTACCTTACCACTATCACATATTAAAAAATATGTTTTATTCTTATCTAAAATATTAACATTAGAAAGAATATCATTAACAGGAATATTTATAGAACTATTAATATGTCTGATATTATATTTAAATCCATCCCTAACATCTACAGTAATACCACTAGTATATTTATTTTTATATTCGTCAAAAGAAATATTCATATAATCACCCAAGTATTATATGAATATTATTTATTAAATGCTATCATCAAATCTCTTATTACATTTAGCATTAACATTGGTATAATCAAAATTATAAATATAAGTAAGTCTTCCATCATAAATAACTTTAAACTTTAAATTATCTTTATTAACCAAAGTATAGGATCTGCGACAATCAATATTTAAAACATTACCCTTAATAGTCATATCAAGAACTCTTGTATGATAAAGGACTTCAACATTTGGATAAAACTTAAATTTATTATAAAAATTATTAATCAAATTATCACATTCAAAACTATTTAATTCAGGACTCAAAGTAACGCATTTATATCCAAGCTTTTCTAAAAAATATACAGTATAAATATTATAAACATTAAAGGAATAATCTGAGATAGATAAATTTGGCATACCATAATAATTTCTTAAACTATGCTTAATATTTTTATTTTTAAATAAACATCTTTCCTCGATATAATAAATATCATATTTGTCCTTAAGTTTATTATACAAATCAAAATTACTAGTATAAAATCTATCATAAGAAGAAGATATTTCACTTGAGTTTTTAATAACCAAAGACTTATAAAAAGTTCTAGGAATATCTAACTTTTCAAAAGATATACTTTTTTTAGAATCCCTATCTAGCTTTAACACACTGTCTTCATAATTTTTAATAGCATCTCTTCTTAAATTATTTAAAGAAGAAAGAGGTACAAAGGAGTTTTCACTAATATCACATTTAAAACTGCTTATATAATAAGGTGTATCACCAAGTTTATTAACTTTAGAGTAAATATCATCTTTACTTGTATTCTTTTTTAAAGCCTTATCAACTACACTTCCATATGTATTTATACCATTAATATCAATTAAGAGTTTATGTCCAACTCTTGCATCAACATAAACATTAACAGGAATTTTCTTATATTTATAGTCAAGTATCTTATTATTTAAATATAAACTACTAGTTAAATAAACTGTATCTTCTTTACTAGCCTTAAAAGTATTTCGAATAAAGCATATACCTTTCGCTTCATTAATTAAATTAAACTTTTTATCATATAAATAATTAACTGTAAGACCTTTATCACCTATTCTAATACCATCACCTTGTCTTAAACATTCTACATCAAGTTCTATATATCTTTTATTTATACTCTTAACTATTCCAATACGAAGTCCTCTATGAGAAGAATATTTACCATTAATAATATTTTGATTAAATAAATGACCAGTAGTGAAAGATCTATTAAATAAAATCTTTAAAGTATCAACATCTTTATCAGTATAACCTTTACCATCAATTATATTTCTATAAAATTTAGTAACAAAATAAACATAAGCAGGGCTCTTCATTCTACCTTCAATTTTAAAGCTTAAAATATTACTATCTAAAAGTTCTTGAAATGAAGGAGCAGTATTTAACTCTTTAGTAGATAAAAGATAATTGTAATTATAAAGTTTGCCATCATTATCATAAAGTTTATACATCATTCTGCAAGGATATGCACAAGCACCTCTATTTGCAGACCTACCACCTATCATAGAAGACATTAAGCAAAGTCCAGAATAGCATACACATAATGCTCCATGAATAAAGCATTCAATTTCAACTGGAACATCAATACTGTTAATTTCATATAGAGAAAGTTCTCTTGAAACTACTACTCTTTTAATACCGAGATTATATAAAAATTTAATAGTATCAATTGAAGAATTATTAAATTGAGTAGATGCATGAATAGGAAAACTAGGATATAACTTTCTAACAAGCATCATCATACCAAAATCTTGCATAAGAACAGCATCTGCACCATTTTCATATATAAAGTCAATTGAAGATAAAAAGTCATCCACTTCATCATCTTTAACTAAAGTATTCATAGTAACATACACTTTAACACCTCTTAAATGACAGTAAGAAATAGCATCTATAAATTCATCACTTGTAAAATTACCTGCAAAAGATCTAGCACTAAAATTTTTAAGGCCTAAATAAACAGCATCTGCACCAGCATTAACTGCAGCTTTTAAACATTCCATATTTCCAGCAGGAGAAAGTAATTCATGCACCATATAAAACACTTCTTTCAGTACTTATAATATAATAATAAAAAAATAAATGCAATAAAAAGAACCATATAAATGGTTCTAATTACATACCTTTCAAATATTTTAAATATTTAATATTTAATAAATCATTTGTCTTATTCTTTATTTCATCTAATAACTTATCTGCAACAACTAAAGTAATGTCATAATCTTCTTTTGATATATCGCCGTTTTTTGAAGCATCATCAAGTTAATCTCTATCGATAATATTAATTGTTCCATCTCTAAAGATTGTAATATCTAAATAAGCATCTCTATAAAATATGGAATCTTATTATCATCTACTACACTTTCTTTAATAATATCAAAGTAATATTCTACTAAATTCTTCTTATCGTCTAAAAATATTTTTAAAGCATATTTTTTATTTTTATGTTTTGCTTAAGATTTTTTTCTTCATATAATAAATATCCTACTTTGTTAATTCTTCAAGTTTTTTCTTCTCTTCTTCAAGTTTCTGTTTATCCATATTGACAATCTTTTCTGGTGCCTTATTAACATAATTTGGATTTGCAAGCAGTTTTTCTCTTCTTGCAATAGAATTTTTTAACCCTTCAATCTGTGCCTCTTTCATCTTCTTATCAGCTTCTGTTTCAACTTTATCAAAGAAAATAGTTGCTTTAACTCTATTAGAAAATACCTTATATGCTTTCGCTCCTGTTGGTTTATCAACTAGTGAATTATCAAGCTTTAACATCTTAACAATTAAGTTATTGTCATCTTCTGTATCAAACATAACCTTTAAATCTTTAGTCATATTATTTTCAGCTTTAATATTTCTAAAGTTTTTAATAAACTCTATTCCATCATCTACTGCAGATTCTTCCTCACTAAATATATACTTCTTCTCTCTTCTAGGATAATCTGAAATCATAATACTTTCAGCATCTTTTACTGGTAACATTTGATATATTTCTTCTGTTACAAAAGGCATAAATGGATGAAGCATCTTAAGTATTCCAGTAAGTACGTATAGAAGAACAGATTTTGTAGTTTGATTATCTAAACTATATTTAGCCATCTCTATATAATAATCACAGAAATAATTCCAAGTAAAGTTGTAAATAGATGCACCAGCATTATTAAATTGGAACTTATCCATAAATTTTTTTTCTTCATCAACACACTTTTCAAATTTAGTTAAAATCCATTTATCTTCATTCTTTAAATTATCAAATTTTATTTCTTTTAAATCTTCTATATTCATTAAAAAAAATCTAGAAGCATTCCATATCTTATTGATAAAATTCCAATTAGCTTTAATTTTATCCTCATCAAACCTCATATCAGTTCCATTAGCAACATCAGTTGCAAGATAAAATCTTAAAGCATCAGCGCCATACTTTTCAATCATATCAAATGGATCAATTCCATTACCTAAACTCTTACTAAATTTTCTTCCTTGTTTATCACGAATTAAACCATGTATTAGACAGTATTCAAATGGTCTTTTTCCAAGTAAATTTTCTCCTTGGAAAGTCATTCTATTTACCCAGAAAGGAATAATATCATATCCTGTTGTTAAAACATTATTAGGATAATATCTCTTTAGCAAATCAGTATTATCAGGCCATCCAAGTGTCGCAAATGGCCACAAAGCTGATGAAAACCAAGTATCTAAAACATCTGGATCTTGAACCCATCCTTCTTCTTTAGGAGCTTCCATTCCAACATATACTTTATCGTCTTTATACCAAGCAGGAATTCTATGTCCCCACCAAAGTTGTCTTGAAATACACCAGTCATATGTTATTTCCATCCAGTGATTCATAGTTTTTTCATAACGAGGTGGAATAAAATGAACCTTTGTCTTTGGATCTTTTTGATTCTCAAGAACCTTATCTGCAAGAGGTCTCATCTTTACAAACCATTGTTTTTTTATCATTGGTTCAACCATAACACCAGTTCTCTCAGAATGACCAACCTCATGAACAATTGGTTCAGTCTTTAAAAGAAGTCCTAAATCATCTAAATCATGTACAACTTGTTCTCTACATGCTTCTCTAGTAAGTCCTCTATATTTTAAAGGAACATTATCATTCATTGTAGCATCATCATTCATTATTTGAATGACTTCTAGATTATGTCTTTTTCCAACTTCATAATCGTTAGGATCATGAGCAGGAGTAATCTTAACAACACCAGTTCCTTTTTCCATATCTGCATGAGGATCTGCAATAACTGGTATTTCTTTATTCATAATAGGAAGAATAACATTTTTACCAATAAACTTCTTATATCTTTTGTCATCTTTATTTACAGCAACTGCGGTATCTCCAAAAAGAGTTTCAGGACGAGTTGTTGCAACGTCAAGATAATCATCACTATCTGCAAGCTTATACTTCAAATGATAAAATGCACTCTTTTCCTCACTATAGATAACCTCTTCATTAGAAAGAGCAGTTTTAGCAGCAGGATCCCAGTTGATCATCCTCTCTCCTCTGTATATTAATCCTTTATTGTAATAATTGACAAAAACACGTCTTACTGCTTTAGAAATACCATCATCTAAAGTAAAGCGTTCTTTAGAATAATCAAGACTTATTCCAAGTTTTGCCCATTGAGCTCTTATTGTGTCAGAATGCTCTTTTGTCCACTTCCAGCATTCATCCAAAAACTTATCTCTTCCAACTTCACTTTTTGTCTTACCCTGCTCATCTTTTAATCTTTTAACAACTTTAGCTTCTGTTGCAATAGCAGCATGATCCATACCAGGAAGCCATAAACAATCATAGCCTTCCATTCTCTTATATCTTATAATTATATCTTGAAGTGTAACATCCCAAGCATGACCTAAATGAAGTTTACCTGTAACATTAGGTGGTGGAAGTACTATTGAAAAAGGCTTCTTTTTAGATGTAGGATCACACTTAAAATAACCTTTATCTATCCACTCTTTATATTTATTTTCTTCTACTTTTTCATGATTATATTTTTTATCTAACATATTAACATCTCCTCCATATATTTATCACAAATATCTTTTATTTCTAATAATTCATCTTTTTTAAATTTATCATAAAGCATATCAAGTTTTTTATTAACCAAATTTTTTTGATTTATAATTTCAAAACTCTTTTTAAAATTTATATCAAATATAAATGCAACACATCTAAGTGCAACATTCATACTACCACTACTTAATGTATCACTATTTTTAAGTTCTCTATGTTCTTTAAATGCATTAAGAATTTTTTTATTACATGTATAATTATCATCAGTAAGATAATTACCCTGCCTATCCATAATATCTATTTTATCAGCATCCCTTGTAATCTTTGCAAAAAGTGCTTCTCTATCACTTAAATTATCTGGAATACTATACTTGTTATGATATTTAATCGCCTTTAAAACAATAGGATTATCATAATTAAAAGACTTAAGTATTTCATATGATTTATCACCATGATCAAAAGCTTTAGAATCATCATAAGTATGATAAATTGCCCATTCAGGAAATCTACCAATATCATGGAAAAGTGCACAAATTTTAGCAAGAGTAACATCTGAATCACTTAAATTTAAACTTCTAGCAATATCTTCTGCATAATTAACGACTCGCATAGTATGAGAATATTTATCATAAATTTTAACTTCTTTACTCATATCAAAAGTATCATAATAATCATTAAATAATTTAATCTCGTAATCCATTATATATGCTCCTCTATATACTTATTAATCACTCGTCCCATATCCTTATAAACATCTTTAGTACTTTGATTATCTGTTTTATTAATATATTTAATAATTAATTTATCAAGTAATTTAGTATCCTTTAAATATTTAAAAGTATATTTAAAATTAAAATCAAATGTAAAGCAAAGCCACACGACAAATCTATCTGCAGGAGTTGCCATCTCCTTTAAATTTAAAAGAGTATGATTATTAAAAGTTTCTTTAGCATAATCTGATACATTAGCATTTTCAATATGAAGAACAATCTCTCCTTTTAAAGCACTATTTAAAATATCAATCTTATCACTATCTCTAACTATTTTTATAATAGTATCTTCTTTAGAATCACCAAGCTCATCCATAGTTCCATGATATTTACAAACCTTAAGAATTGTCTTTCTTTCAAAACTATTTTCTGAAAATTTATCGATTAAATCATTATTTAATAAAACCTTAATACCAATATCTCCATGATATTCATTATCTCTATCTCGAAAATTATGATATCTTTTAAACTGTTCAAATCTTCCTATATCATGAAGTAAACTAGCCTTGTAAACAAGCCTTTTATCTTCTTCTGAAAAATTAAGACTTTCTGCAATAGACATAGCGAAATCTTTAACCCTAAAAGAATGCTCTACTTTAAACCTGCATTCAGGAAAGTCATATTTACTAGTATATTCTAAAAATAACTTATCAATATCATCCATACTTCTCACCTCCTAATATAAAAAAAGATGATGCCAAAGGACGAAAACCGTGGTACCACCTTAATTTATACTCTAAAGTCTATAAAGGAACAACCCTAAAAGCTCTGCTTGCAACAAGATATACAACTATTTAACTATTTTCACCAGCCATAGCTTCTCTAAAAACAGTTTATATATCACCTCAAGCATCATCACTTGATAAAAGTATTATATAATAAAACACACATAAATTTCAAGTGTAAAAGAAAAAGAGATACACATGAATATCTCTTCTCAATTGTAAAAGTAAATGCTACCTTAAAAACTAATAAATATTGCATTTACCTATTCAAACCTAAAAGTTGCATTTAAGTGGTAAAAATATATAAT
>ONSL01000051.1 GCA_900320505.1 uncultured Eubacteriales bacterium | reverse complement strand
AATTTCAAAATTTTAAAAAAATAGAAATTTCGTGTCTTTTCAGTATGCATTAATATAACACAAAAATTTATTGTTGACAAATCTTAGAATGTCATAAATGACCTATTTATGCACGTATTTTACGTATTTTGACAATGACTTTTAATTAAATAACTTAATCTAAATGATCTAATTATTTGATTATTTAAAGATCTGTATGAAAAAGGCAGTAAAATAGCCTTATCATTGAAGAAAATAACCCTAGTTTCAGAACAAGAAACCTTTTCAATAGCTTTTATTTTATCAAAAGCAAGAAAACAGCAATCTAAATTTCTAGGACTAGAAGTAGGAAAGAAAATAATATCATCATTAACACAAATAGGAACCTTATTATTCATACCAGTAATATACTTAGTACCAGTCTCTCTACCTAAATAACTACTTCCAAAATATCTACAACTATGCTCCATTATATCAATAGACTTACTTTGAATAATATACTCTGAATTATTTTCAATAACTCTAGAATAATCTCCTTCAGAAATAATAGCATAAGTATCTTCATTTATTTCATAATTACATATCATAAAAATAACCCCCTTTGAAATAAATTGGCATTATAATATCATATAAAGATGTCATAATTTGTCGAAAAAAGTCGAAAAAAAAAGAACTTTTAATAAGTTCTTATAGGTAAAACAAGCTCTGTTAAATTTTCTTTTTCTTTGCTCTTTAAAATAATAGGTTTAATCTCTCCAACATAATTGATTTCAACAGTATCTGTGGAAAAAGCTTTTAAAGCATCCATCATATACTTAGCACTGAATGAAATCTTAATATCATCTTCAATATTTTTAGTAATACCCATCTTCTCTTCAACTCTACCAATTTCGACAGAATTACTTTTAACAATTAAAGTATTACCAGAAGTTTCAAGAGTAACAGTATTCTTATCCTTATCACTAGTTAAAATACTAGCTCTATCAATAACACTATAAAGCTCATTTAAATTAGCAGAAATAACCATATAATAAGAATCAGGAAGTAAATTAGAAGTATTAGGATAAGTTCCACTAATAAGTCTAGATTGAAATAAAGTATTCTTATACTTAAATAAAATCTTACTATTAAATATATGAAGTTCAACAAAAGCTTTATCATCTTCATCCATTATTCTAGTAAACTCAAGTAAATTATGACTAGGAACAACAATATTATAAGAATCATCACTAGCTTTATCTAAAGTAATAATCTTTCTAGCAAGACGATAACTATCAGTTGAATTAAATTCTAAAGTATTACCAGTAATCTTAAAATTAATACCAGTTAAAATAGGTTTAGTCTCTTCTGTACTAGTAGCAAAAGCTGTTTCATTAATACTTTCTCTAAATACCTTACTATTAATTTCAATCTTTTTCTTACTTTCCTCTAAATTAATAGAAGGATATTCATTTTCAGAAATACCATTTAAATCATATTCACTATTTTCTGTGTAAATCATAATCTTTAAATCATCAACAACATCAATATTAATAAACTTATCAGGTATCTTTCTAACAATTTCTAATATATATTTACCAGAAATAATAATACTACCTTCTTCTTCTACCTTAAAATCATCTTTTTCTTTGCTTTCAATAACAGTTTCAATAGTAATATCATTATCACTAGCAGTTAAAGTAAGCTTATTTTTCTTTAAATCAAACTTAATGCCAGCAAGAACAGGAATTAAATTTTTAGAAGAAATTGCATGACTCACTTTATTTAACCCATCTAATAATAATTCTTTCTTAATAACTAATTTCATAAATAATTTTCCTTCTTTCTTTTATTATTATATATATTTTTTTTATTATAGCATGTGGATAAGTCTCAAAACTTAATTTTTTCTTTATTTTTTAACCATTTTTTATAAACATAACTTGTGAATAACTTGTTTATAATTAACATTTTTAAACACTACCCAATTTTTTCTGTTAATTTATCTATAATTTTAGCAAGATCTTTATTAACTTCGACCTCATGAGCTATTTTATCACAAGAATGCATAACAGTCGAATGATCTTTTCCACCAAATTCTGTGCCTATCTTTGGAAAAGACTCACCAGTACACTTTCTACAAAGATACATAGCAATCTGTCTAGGATTAGAAATATTAGCACTTCTCTTCTTACTTCTAATATCCTCAACACTTATTTGGAACTCTTCAGCAACAATCTTTTGAATACGCTGAATATCATTCTGTTCATAAGTACCATTATCAAGTAAATCTTTTAAAGCATCAAGTGCAAGATTAAGAGTAATAGACTTAGATCCCATAATTGCACTATATGCATAAAGCCTTGTAATTGCACCCTCTAAATGTCTAACGTCAGATCCCGCATTTTCAGCAATATAATCAATAACATCATCTGGAACATCAAGAGGAGCTTTAAAAGCAATAATCTTTCTCTTTAGTATTTTCTTACGAAGTTCAACATCTGTTGGATTAATATTAACGGAAAGTCCCCAAGCAAAACGAGTTTTTAGCCTGTCTTCCATAAGCTTTAAATCATTTGGTGACCTATCAGATGAAACAATAATCTGTTTAGAATCACTAAACAAGGTGTTGAAAGTGTGGAAAAACTCCTGTTGACTTTTAGTAGCATTACCAAGATACTGAATATCATCAATCATTAAAACATCAATATCTCTATATTTTTCTTTAAAGAACTCCATATCATCGAAGTTATTTTCCCCTTTGCTCTTCCTATTCATCTTAACAAAATCATTGATAAACTGTTCAGAAGTAACATAAAGAACCTTCTTATTAGAATTGTTAACAATATAATTACCAATTGCATGCATAAGATGTGTTTTACCAAGGCCACTATTACCATATAAAAACAGTGGATTATACATTTTACCAGGATTTTCAGCAACAGAAACTGCCGCAGCATGAGCAAACTTATTAGACTCCCCAACAACGAAATTATCAAAAGTATACTCATCCTTTAAATTAGAATTAAACTTATATTTATTATTATCTTTTGGAATACTTTCTACCGCAATTTTACTTTCTTTTTCTTCTTCCTTTTCTATATTAACCTCATCTTCAGTAACAAATGAAATAGTAGTATCACTATTAGTGACCTTATCTAAATTAGTCTTGATTAAATCATAATAATTATCTTTTAAATGCTTCTTGTATATAGACATAGGAACAAGAACTTTAGCACTACCATCCTTAAAATCAATAAGTTTTGTTTCACTAAACCAAGTATCGTATGAAAGAGATGATAATTCTTCTTTAATTTGTGATAGAAAATTGGTCCAAAGGACCTCTAAATTCATCCATACCATCTCCCCACAAGTAATTTATACCAAATATAATAAACTAATTTGTTTAAAAAAGAAACACTTTTTTTAAACTTTTTTTATCCACAAATTATCCACAAGAATTGTGCACAACTAAAAATATTGTCAAATAAAGTAATACAAGACTTTTCCACACTTTCCACAATTTTTTTAAACACAGGAGAAAAAAACTTATTAACAAGTATGTGAATTATTGTGGAAAAAACAAAAATTTATTGACAATAACCTTTAAACTCTATTATAATAAGGTAGATTTGTCTGGAGGTGGAAAGAAAATGAAGAGAACTTATCAACCAAATAATAAAAAAATGAAAAGACATTTAGGTTTTTTCGCTCGTAAAAAAGGTAACGTAATTAATAGTCGTCGTAAGAAAGGTCGTAAAACTCTTTCTAAATAATCACTTATTTAATAGTGATTTTTTTTACATGGAGGAATTATGAGAAAACTATATATAGTAAAAAGTGAAAGAGACTTTAACAAAATAATAAAACAAGGAAAACTAAATAAAAATAAATACTTTGTAACATATAATATGAAAAATGATAAACCATATGATAGATTTGGTATATCAGTTCCAAAAAAACTAGGAAATGCAGTATTAAGAAATAAATATAAAAGAAAAATAAGAAGTATAATAGATATTTATAGAAAAGATTGTAATAACTCCAAAGATTATATTATAATATTAAGAAATAAGGGATTAAATCTAGAATTTAGTGAAATGAAAGATAGCCTTATTAATCTAATAAAAGAAGGAGAAAGACATGAAAAATAAAAAACATAGAAAAATATTATTAATACTCTTATTAATATTATTTCTAACAACAGGATGTACAAAAACATTAACAGATAAAAAAGGAAAAGCAGTAGTAAACAAAGTAACAGGACAAAACCTAACAAAAAATATACTTTGTAAACCTACTGATAAATCAACAATAAAACAATATAAAGAAAATGGTGTTAAAATAGATAAACTTCAAGAATGCAAAGACTTTAAAATAAATAGTGGAAAATATGAAGACTTATGGACAGCAATACTAGTTAAACCATTAGCATTCTTAATATTAAAAATAGGAACATTTACTAAAAACTATGCACTTGCACTTATAATACTAACAATATTAATAAGATTTGTATGTTATCCATTTACAAGAAAAACAGCAATGCAAAGTGAAAACATGAAAAAAGCAAATCCTGAAATAGCAAGAATACAAAAGAAATATGAAAACAAAAAAGATGAAGACTCAATGATGAAACAGAGTCAAGAAATGATGATGGTTTATAAAAAATATAACATAAACCCAACATCAGGATGCATATTTGCATTCTTACAATTACCACTATTTATAGCATTCTATGAAGCAGTACAACGATTCCCAGTAATATTTGAAGATAACTTCTTAGGAATGCAGCTAGGAACAACACCAAGTGTTGGAATGGTATCATCAAAATACTTCTTTATGTACATAATAATAATGATATTAATAGGATTAACAACATATCTTTCATTCAAAATGAATTCAAGTGGAAATGACTTAGACCCATCAATGCAAAAGATGCCAATATACATGACAATAATGATAATAATAACAGCATTATTTATGCCATCTGCATTATGTATATACTGGTTTGTAAATAACCTATGTACAATGCTTCAAAATTATGTAGTTGCAAAGAAAGTTAAAAGTAAATAGAGGTGAATGATATGGAAAAACATATTTATAAAGGTGAGACAAAAATAGATGCAATAAACAAGGCAAAAAAAGATCTTGTTGAAACAGAAAATAATTTAATAATAAATGTAATCAGTGAAACAGAAAAAGAAACACAAATAGAAGTAATAGAAAAAAGAGAAATATTAGATTACATAAAAGAATCAATAATAAAATTATTAAATGAAATAGGATATCAAAATATAAATATAGAAATAACAAATAAAGATATAACACCTAACTTTACTATATATAGTGATGATGATGCATTATTAATAGGAAAAAATGGTAGAAACCTAAGAGCATTACAAAAAATAATAAGAGAAAAAACAAGAAAAGAATTAAATGAAAATGTCAAATTCATAATTAATGTTGGAAATTATCAAGAAAAAAGAGAAAAAAGCCTAGAGCATCTAGCCTTTAATATAGCAAGAGAAGTAAGAAATAGTGGTCTTCCAGTAAAAATGGATAGAATGAACTCTTATGAAAGAAGAATAATACATAATACTCTTGCAAACGATAAATATGTAACAACACATAGTGAAGGTGAAGAACCTAATAGATATGTAATAGTAGAACCAAAGAAGAATGATTAATCATCATTCTTCTTTTTTAATTCTTCAAAATCTAAATTATCAAGAGCAAATTTAATACATTCATTAATAATTCTATTAACAGAAAAATTACTTAAAGAAGATACTTCTTCAAGCCTATTTAAAAGATTATACTTAATTCTAATAGTCTTAAGCACACTCTTTTCATTATCTAAATTTGGAAGCTTAAATTCACTCATATATATACTCTTTTTGACAAAACTAATTTTATAAGAATGTAATACATTTAGTAAGATACACAAAATGTAATACAAAATGTGTATCTTACATTTTTTTCTTTAAAAATTTATTCTTAACTTATAAAAATATTGTCTCACAATTAACAAATAGTTAACTAAAAACATAAAAAAATATTGGTGTAAGAAGGTATAAATATGAATAAAGAAGAAAAGATAAAAAAAACATTAAAGACAACTATAGTAACACTAACAGTCCTTTCATTATTTAATTTCATAGGAATAGCAAATACAAGTTATTCCCTTTTTAATACAACAAAAAATACAAAAACAAATATTAATATAAAAACATATGCGAATAGTTATTGCAAAAGTGAGAAATGTAACTTTGATTTTACTGGAACAGACCAGCTTTTTATCGCACCACAAGCGGGAAAATATAAACTAGAAACATGGGGAGCACAAGGTGGAACAGATGGAAATACACGTAATGGAGGCCCTTATCATGGAGGATATGGTGGATATGCTATAGGAAATATTAGTTTAAAAAAAAATGAAAAAATTTATGTTTTTGTCGGAGAAAAAGGTTATGGAGGACTAACAACACCAAGTGATGAAGGAATTGGAGTTTATCCAAATGGTGGCAAAACAACTATATATGATCCAACATATAATATAATGTTTAGTTCTGGAGGCGGTTCCACTCATATTGCATTAACTAACACTTATATTGAAAATATGAAAAATGATTTAAACAAACTATTAATAGTATCAGGTGCCGGAGGTGGAGTATCAAATTGGTGGGGAGAAGGAGATAATGGTGGCAATGGTGGTGGATTTAATGGAACTACAACAACTAAAAATTTTGCAAATTATGCAGCGAATGATACTATAATAATACAAGCAAATAATAATCCAGGCTATGGTACTCAAACAAGTGGTGGTAAATCAGGAGGAAATTTAGATGGATGGGATGCAGAAGTTCTGTCTGGTAAATTTGGCATCGGTGGAGTAGCAACAAAAGATATGAAACCAGCACATTGCTCAGGTAGCGGTGGAGGCGGCTACTATGGCGGCGGTGGCTCTTGGGGCGGCTCAGGTGCTGGAGGTTCCGGCTACATAGGAAACACCTCCCTAACAGACAAACAACATCAAATGAAGAATCAACTAAAACTATATCTGTTACTTGTGCATCTGAAACACCAACTACAGATTGTGCTAAAATAGGAAATGGTTATGCAAGAATAACCTATATTGGAAATTAACAATTTTTTCAGCAAATTGAAAAAATATTATTAAAAGTAAAGTTTTTTCATTTTATTGAGAAAACTTTACTTTTTGTTTTATTTAGTCTATAATATATTTAGAGGTGATTTTATGGATACAATAATAAGAGAAAGTTATTTAAATACATTAAAAGATTTTAAAGATAAACAGATTATAAAAGTTGTAACTGGTATAAGAAGATGTGGTAAATCAACTCTTTTAAAAATCTTTCAAAATTATTTAAAAGAAAATGGTATACCAGAATCACAAATAATATCTATTAATTTTGAATTACAAGAAAATGAATGGTTACTTGATAGACATAAACTTTATGATTATATTAAGAGTAAAATAGTTAAAAATAAAAAGAATTATATATTTCTTGATGAAATACAAAATGTAAAAGATTTTGAAAAGACTGTTGATAGTTTATATTTAGACAAAAATATTGATTTATATATTACTGGATCAAATGCATATTTACTTTCATCAGAAATAGCTACTCTTCTTACTGGTAGATATATAGAAGTTAAAATGCTTCCACTTTCTTTTAAAGAATATTTAAGTGCTTTTGATAATAATACTGATTTAAATAAAAGATTTAATGATTATTTACAATATAGTTCTTTTCCACAATCTATAGAAATATGTGAGACAAATAAAGATAATGTATATTTATTTTTAGATGGAATATATAATACTATATTATTTAAAGATGTAATGAAAAGAAATGATATAACTGATAAGAATTTGTTAGAAAAAGTAGTTAGATTTATGTATGACAATATTGGAAATAGAACAAGTATAAATAAAATAGCTAATTCTTTAGAAAAAAATACTAATTCATCTTATAATACAATATCTAATTATATAGATGCTTTAACACAAAGCTTTCTAATATATAAAGCTGAAAGATATGATATAAAAGGAAAAGAATATTTAAAAACACAAGAAAAATATTATGCTGTTGATATTGGATTAAGATATTATATGCTAGGTCAAGAATCTGGAAAAGATTTAGGACATATAATAGAAAATATTGTATATCTAGAATTATTAAGAATGAACTATAAAGTATATATAGGAAAATATGATAATTATGAAATAGATTTTGTTGCAAAAACAAATGAAACAATAAAATACTATCAAGTATCATTATCTGTAAGAGATGAAAAAACACTAGAAAGAGAATTAAGACCACTTGAAAAAATAAACGATAATTATCAAAAATATTTGATAACTATGGATGATGATCCACCAGCATCATATAATGGAATTAAAAAAATAAATCTATTGGATTGGTTAATTGATAAAAGTGTAGAATAAAAATTCTACACTTTTATTATAAAACTTGCGATAGAATTAAAAATGAGTATAATAACTATCAATATAAAATAAAGAAGCACCATTAAAGATACATTAGTTATATTGTTAGCTCAAAATATTCCTTTACTATACCCGCTTCACTTTCTACTACTGTTTGGAATTTTGATTGTACTGGTAAAGAGCAGACATTTACTGTTCCACTTTCTGGTACTTACAAGCTTGAGACTTGGGAAGCTCAAGGTGGTGAAAACAGTTCAGGCTGCACTGGTGTATATGTTGCATATTCAATTGGAAATTAACAACACTTAATAAAATAAGTGTTGTTTTTAAATTTAATGAATGTATATATTATATGAGAGAAAAAAGTTAAAGACAAATTATATTTAAATTAATATATTACAAGTAAATTTTTTTCTTTATTTTATACAATATATGTTATAATAAATTCGATTTATGGAGGTGCAGTATGGAAGACACAATTGCAGCAATATCAACAGCATTAGGAGTTGGAGCAATATCAATAGTAAGAGTATCAGGACCAGATTCATTAGATATAGTAAGTAAAATGTTTAAAGGACCAGACCTAAAAAAAGTAAATACTCATACAATTAACTATGGTCATATAGTAGATGGTGATGAAATAATAGATGAAGTATTAGTAAGTGTTATGAAAGCCCCTAATACATATACAAGAGAAGACATAGTAGAAATTAACTGTCATGGAGGAATATCAACAACAAATAAAGTCCTTGAACTTTTATTAACAAATGGTGCTCGACTAGCAGAAAGAGGAGAATTTACAAAAAGAGCATTCTTAAATGGAAGAATAGATTTAACAGAAAGTGAAGGAATATTAGATCTAATAGATAGTAAATCAGATCTAGAAAGAAGAGTTGCAATACAAAATGAAACAGGAGGACTTCATAGACTAATAGAAAAATATAGAGATAAATTAAAAGATGTAATATCACATATAGAAGTAAATATAGATTATCCAGAATATTATGACATAGAAGTAGTTGACGATAAAAAGATAAATGATAATATTGATTATTTAATAGATGAACTTAAAAAACTAATAAAAGAATCTGAGGGTAAAAGAATAATAAAGACAGGAATTAGAACAATAATAGTAGGAAGACCAAATGTTGGTAAAAGTAGTATATTAAATAAACTATTAAACTATGATAAGGCTATAGTAACAGATATAGAAGGTACAACAAGAGATACAGTAGAAGGAGAAATATATATAGATGGAGTACATCTAAATATAATAGATACTGCAGGAATTAGAAAAACAGATAATGTTGTTGAAAAAATAGGAGTTGAAAAATCACTTTCATTAATAGATAGTGCAGACCTTGTTCTAGTTGTATTAAACAGTAATGAACCTCTAACAAAAGAAGATAAAAAAATACTTGAAAAGACAAAAGATAAAACAAGTATAGTAGTATTAAATAAATCTGATTTAGAAAGTCATATAGAAAAAGATTATTTAAAAGGAAGAGAAATAACAAAAACAAATACAATAGATGATAATGGAATAGATACATTAAAAGAAAAAATAAAAGAAATGTTTAATCTAGATAAAATAGAAACAGTAGATTATACATATCTTACAAACTCAAGAACAATGTCACTTGCAAAATCTGCCTTAAAATCACTTGAAAGTGCTAAAAAAGGAGCACAAACAAATACACCAATAGATTTAATAGAAATAGATATAAAAGATGCTTTTGATAAACTAGGAGAAATAATAGGTGTTACATATACAGATGAAATAATAGATAATTTATTTAAAAACTTCTGTGTAGGAAAGTAGGTAAATATGAGTAAATATAAAATACAATTATACCTTGTAAATTTAACTAAAATATTAGATTCAAGAACAACAGGTCTAATCTCTAATGGATATGCAATATCAACATATAGTTATGGTGGTATTGTAAAAGATATAGTCTCAAAAAAAGATGATAAATATATATCACTTTTAACAGGAATAAAATATATTGAAGATAGACAAGATGATAGAGATAGATCACTAGTACATAACAATAGTGGTGAATACATAATGGAAAAAACTAAAAAATTAGAATTATTTAAACAAAAATAAGGAGAATTCATGGAAACAAAAAATAAAATAGAAAGCATGGAAATGATTAATCGCCTTCACTTAAATAGATTTCCAGAAATATTTCTTCAAGAAAGAACTGATAGAGCTTTATGGAGCATTCCAGGAGGATGTCAAGAACTTGGATAAAGACTTGAAGAAACTGCATTAAGAGAACTTTGTGAATAAACTGGTATAAAACAAAAGAAATATAGATAGGAAGATGATATAGATGAATTATGATGTAATAGTAGTTGGTGGTGGACATGCAGGATGTGAAGCATCACTAGCATCCGCTCGTATGGGAGAAAAAACACTTCTAATAACAGGAAATATAAATAACATTGCAGACATGCCATGTAACCCATCAATTGGAGGACCTGCAAAAGGAGTAATAGTACGTGAAATAGATGCATTAGGTGGAGAAATGGGAAGAAATGCTGATAAAGCAGTACTTCAAATAAAAATGCTTAACACAAAAAAAGGTCCAGCAGTATGGGCAATACGTGCACAAGAAGATAAAGTAGTATATCCAAAAGAAATGTTAAAAACATTAAAAAGTGAAAAAAATCTTGATATAAAAGAAAGCCTAGTAGAACACCTAATAGTAGAAGATGGTAAAATAAAAGGAGTTATTCTAGAAGATGGAACAGAAATAAGTAGTACTGCAGTAGTATTAACAACAGGAACATATTTAAAAGGAATGATACTAGTAGGATCAGAAAAACATTCTGGAGGTCCACATGGAGAACGTCCATCTAAATTCTTAAGTGATGATTTAAAAGATTTAGGATTCACAATATTAAGACTTAAAACAGGAACTCCACAAAGAATAGACAAAACAACAATTGACTATGATAAAACAGAAATAGAAAAAGGAGATAGTACTCCCCTAACCTTCTCATTTGATAATGAAATTCATTATCATGTAGAAAATCAAATAGATTGCCACCTAACATATACAAATGAAAAAACACATGAAATAATAAGAAAAAATCTAAAAAAGTCAAGTATGTATGGAGGATATGTAGAAGGAGTTGGACCAAGATACTGTCCATCTATTGAAGACAAAGTAGTACGTTTTAAAGATAAATCCCGTCATCAATTATTTCTAGAACCAGAAAGTAATGATTCTTCAAACGAAACATATGGAAATACAATATACTTGCAAGGATTCTCAACAAGTATGCCATATGATATACAAGAAGAAATGGTACATAGCATAAAAGGATTAGAACATGCAAAAATATTAAAATATGCTTATGCTATAGAATATGATGCAATAGATTCAAGACAATTAAAACAAAGTTTGGAAACAAAACTAGTTGAAGGCTTATTTACTGCAGGTCAAATAAATGGAACATCAGGATATGAAGAGGCTGCAGGTCAAGGAATAATCGCAGGTATTAATGCAGCATTAAAGGTAAAGAAAAAAGAACCTCTTGTATTAAAAAGAAATGAAGCATATATTGGAGTATTAATAGATGACCTAGTGACAAAAGGAATAAAAGATCCATATAGAATGCTAACATCACGTGCAGAATATCGTTTATTATTAAGATCGGATAATGCTGATATAAGATTAAGAAAATATGGACATGATATAGGACTAGTTAGCGATGAAAAATATGATAAATTTAAAAAGAAATTATCTGATATTGATGATTTAACAGAACTATTAAAAGAAACATTTATAAATGATAATGAAGACACAAATTCATATCTTGAATCAATAGGATCAAGTAAAATAACAGGTGGAATAAGTTTATATAACCTTCTAAAACGTCCAGAAATAAATATGAAAGATATAAAACATTTTATAGATGTACCATATAGTGATGAAGTATTTATAGAAGTAGTAATAGAAGCAAAATATAAAGGATACATAGATAAAGAATTAAAAGATGCAGAAAAAATGGTAAAACTTGAAAACAAAAAAATACCAGAAGATATAGACTATGAGGATATAGAAAATATAGCAAGTGAAGCAAGAGAAAAACTAGAAAAAGTTCGTCCAACATCACTTGGACAAGCATCAAGAATAAGTGGAGTAAATCCAGCAGATATATCAGTATTAATGGTCTACTTAAAGAGGAAATATAATGAATGAAAATGAATTTATAAAAAGCATAAAAAAGTTAGGAATAGAAGTAGATGATGATAAACTATCAAAGCTAAATAAATACTATGAAATGTTAATAGACTGGAATGAAAAAATAAACCTAACAAGAATAACAGAAAAAAAAGATGTCTATTTAAAACATTTTTATGATAGCTTAACAATAAAAAAAGTAATAGATTTAAATAATTATAATACCCTTTTAGACTTTGGAACAGGAGCAGGATTTCCAGGAATAGTATTAAAAATATTTTATCCAAATCTAAAAGTAACACTTGTCGACAGTTTAAATAAAAGAGTAAACTTTTTAAAAGAAGTAATAAAAGAGTTAAACTTAAAAGAAATAGAAGCATATCATGAAAGAGTTGAAGATATGGAAATAAAACATTATGACGTAATAGTAACACGTGCTGTTGGAAGCTTAGATAAATTATTAAAATATACACATAAATTAATAGATAAAGAAACATTATTTATACCAATGAAATCACATGTAGACGATGAAATAGAACTATCAAAAAATCTACTTAAAAAATATAATTTAGAAATTGAAAAGAAAGAAACATTTTATTTACCTATTGAAAATAGCTTAAGAAATATACTTATAATAAAAAGAACATCTGGTAAAAGTCAATAGATAACTTTTGGCAGGTTTAATATAATTTGCTGCCTTATCAAATAAATTATTGCATGCAAAAGGAGTTTTAGTTATTTTTAAACTAAAACGTAGAGTTAATTGGTTTGTAATATTGATTTTTTCGCAGCAATCCAAAAATCAATCTTTCAAGTTTACGAGCAGATAGAACGAGTGCACGTTTATGTTGATGTTTAGTAACTTCATTATATTTAAGATTATAAAAATCTTTAATAAAAGGAAAGTTCTGTCTAACACAGGAAGCAGTAGCTTCAACTAAATAATAACGCAAATATTTGTTGGATTTTTTAGAAGATTTCTTATCTTGAGAATCAAATTCTCCAGATTGATTTCTCTTCCAATAAAGACCTGAATATTTAGCTAATTTAGAGTTATGTGGAAACCTTTCAATATTACCAATTTCGGCCATAATTCCTGCAGCATAAACTTTACCAATACCACGTATTGAAAGTAAAATATTATAAGTATTTGAATCTAATCCTAAAGCAGTAGTTAAAATAGCCTTATCAATATTTTTAAGTTGTTGTTGGTAAAATTTAATAGTGTTTAAGGAACAAGCAATGGCAACATTAATAGGTTCATAAGCAGTTTGATCTAATCTGTATGAAGCACGCATAGCTTTATTTAAAGCAGTTACTTTTCCATCTAAATCAGATGAATGGTTTTTACTTTTTTCAGAAATAAAGTTAATAAGCTCTTCAACAGAAGATTCAGCAATTTGGTTTGGAGATTCAAATTCTTCTAGAAAAGCAGAAGAGGTTGCACCAAACAAATCAGAAAAAGGCATTTCATTTTTGTTTAAAGACATTAATCCTGAGAAAGAAAGATACAAATTTGTTAAAATATATGTTTTTTCTCTTATCAATTCTTTACAAATGTGATATCTTTGTCTTGTGAGACGTTGAAGTGCGATGTATTGAGAGCCTTTAAAAGGATATAATCCTTTAGTTCTACCAACTCTGGCGAAATCGGCAAGAACATAAGCATCAATACCATCTTCTTTTTCTAAGTCATGGAAACTTTTCTTATATTTATCAAAATCACAAGCATTGATTTGATAAACTTCAGTATGATAATTATTTAAATATTCGTTAGAAGAAAAGTAACAAGCGGGATGAAAAGAATACATACCAGTAGATTCCATAACAATAATGACTTTTTCGAAAAAAAATTTATCTTCAATGTCTTTTATTTTATTAATAACCATTTCGTTTTCTTCTGGATTATTAGGAAACTTAAGGTTGAAATAAATATGTTGATCAAAATTCATAACACAAAATTGGTTGCCTTTTAATGCAACATCAACACCAATGAATAAACAGTTTTGCATAGGTACCACCACCTTTCGTTAATAGATTTTTGTGAAACATAATAGACTACTGATACCCTTGCTTAAAAGTTTGACAACAACCTCGTTATAAGAATACATCTTTGTTTAAGGATAATTATTTCGAGAAATATAATAACACAAGGGTATAAATAATCCACAGTTTTTACTATTTTTACTTATAAAAATAAATATATAAGAAAGAATAGCTTTTGTAAGAAAAATATCAATGATAAATCACTTACAAAAACTATTATACGAGTAAGTAATGTAAAAGAAAAAAAACAACTATTGCATATAAAAAGCTCTTGATGTTATAATAAAGTAAGATAAAAATAAAGAATGAAAAGAGGGATACATATGGAAGAAAACAAAGTAGTTTCGTTGCATTTAGATGATATAATACCAAACCGTTTTCAACCACGTGAAGTATTTGATGAAAGAGCCCTAAAGGAACTAGCAGTTTCAATAAAGGAACATGGAGTAATACAACCAATAATTGTACGTGAAATAGATGGTGGAAAATATGAAATAATTGCAGGAGAACGTCGTTATAAAGGAGCAGCCCTAGCAGGATTAACAACAATACCAGCAATTATAAGAAATCTAGATGATAAAGAAGCAGCAAAAGTAGCTCTTCTTGAAAACCTTCAAAGAAAAAACCTAAATCCAATTGAAGAAGCAAGAACTTACAAAAAAATATTAGAACTAGATAATATGACACAGGAAGAACTTTCTAAAACAATGGGTAAAAGTCAGTCTGCAGTTGCAAACAAATTAAGACTTTTAAGTTTGCCTGAAGAAGTACAACAAGCTGTTCTAAAGGAAGAAATAAGTGAACGTCATGCACGTGCCCTACTTAACCTTTCAAGTAGTGAAGAACAGATAAAAATGCTTCATAGAATAGTAAAAGAAAAACTAACAGTTAGAAAGGTAGAGGAGGAAATAAAGAATATAAATATGCCAAAGAATGACGATAAACTAAAAGATAATAATGATTTAGAATCTTTAATTAATCCAAAACCAGTAAGTTTAAATAATAAACCAAGTGGAAAAGATACAAGCTTCCTAATGAGTCCATCACCAGCACCTAGTACTAATAATAATGATAATGGAATAATTAACTATGGAGAGATAAAAGATGATGAAGACGATCCAGTAAATGATATGGAAAGAACAGACTTGTCATCAGGAGAAATAACAACAGGACCTCTTGACCTTGAACAGTTAATAAAAGGAACAAAAGATATTGGAAATATCAATAACATGGTTAATAATGAAGATAAGGGCGAATCAAATGCTGCAGCACTAATGGGATTTGGAAGTCCAAAAGATAATTCAACTGATGACCTTTTAGGTAAAAATGATGTATCACTAGCAGATAAAGCCATAAAAGAAAGTGAAGATAAAAACGATAGTAGTAAAGACTACTTTAGTGCACCAGATCTTATGAACATAAATATGCCAGCATCATCAAGCTTAAATACAAATAGAACGTCACTTGGAAGCATATATAGTGGTAGATTATCAACTCCTAAAAAAGATTATGATAGTCTAGTAGATTTCTCAAAGCAAAAGAAAACTGAACCTAAAAAAGAAGAAAAGAAAGAAGATTTAAGTGAACTTTTATTAAACAAAAATGAAAATAAAGAAAATGAATCACTTGGATCAGTATTAATGAAAGAAAATAAAGCAAGTGAAAAAGATGAATACAACATAAGAGGAATGGTTGAGAAGATAAGATCAGTATTAAAAGACCTTGAACATCACGGTGCAAAGATAGATACAGACGAGATGAATTTTGAAAATGAATATCAAATACTTATAAAGATAGATAAAAATATAGATAAATAGGCATAAATATGCCTTTTATTTTAATAATTTTTCTGTTACAATATAAGAGCATTAGAAGGAAAGTGAAATTATGGGAAAAACAATATCATTAGTAAATCAAAAAGGAGGAGTTGGAAAAACAACAACTAGTATAAATCTGTCAGCAAGCCTTGCAGTATTAGGAAAAAAAGTATTATTAATAGATCTAGATCCACAAGGAAACACAACAACAGGTGTTGGTATAAATAAAGCAGATATAGATAAAAGTATATATGAGGTTTTGATTGGCGAGTGCGATGTAAAAGAAGCAATAATTAAAACAAAATACAAACGTTTTGAAGTAATACCATCATCAATAAACCTAGCAGGACTAGAAATGGAATTAATAACAAAAAGTTTAGCATCCCCTACTTTCCAAAAAGGTGGACAATTAAAACAAAATTTAAGTTCAATAAAAGATGATTATGATTTTATAATACTTGATTGTCCTCCATCACTTGGACTAATAACAATGAATGCTCTTACAGCATCAGATTCAGTAATAATACCAGTACAGTGTGAGTTCTTCGCACTAGAAGGAATTATGCAATTATTAAATACAATAATGCAAACACAAAAATCTCTAAATCCAGACCTAAAAATTGAAGGCGTCTTGCTTACAATGTTAGACTCAAGAACAAATCTTGGATTTGAAGTTGTAGATGATATAAGAAAATTCTTTAAAGAAAAAGTATACAATACAATAATACCAAGACTTATAAGATTAACAGAAGCTCCATCGCATGGAGAACCAATAATAGCATATGATCCAAAAAGTCGTGGATCAGAAGCTTATCTCAATCTAGCAAAGGAAGTGATTGAAAGAAATGCAAGAACAGACGATTAAAAGAAAAGCATTAGGAAAAGGACTAGAAGAATTATTCTCATCAGAACCAATGAGCTTTGATGATATGGAAAAAAAAGTACTAGAAGAAACACCAAAAGATGAAATAATAAATGTAAAAATAGATGATTTAAGACCAAACCCATATCAGCCAAGAAAAATATTTGATGAAGAAAGCTTAAAAGAATTATCAGATTCAATAAAAGAACATGGTGTATTTCAGCCTATCATAGTAAAGAAAAGTATAAAAGGATATGACATCATTGCAGGAGAACGTCGTGTAAAAGCATCAAAAATGGCAGGACTTACTGAAATACCTGCAATAGTACGTGATTTTAACGATGAAGAAATGATGGAAATCGCTCTACTAGAAAATCTAGAAAGAGAAGATTTAACACCAATAGAAGAAGCTGAAGCATACAAAAACTTAATAGAAAAATTACAAATAACACAAGAAGAACTATCTAAAAGAATAGGTAAAAGTAGATCATATATAACAAATACACTTGGAATATTAACATTACCAGAAAATGTAAAAAATCTTGTAAATGACAAAAAATTATCAATGGGACATGCTAAAGTATTAAGTAAACTTGAAAGTAAGGAAGAAATAGATACTCTAGCAAATAAAGTAGTAAAAGATAAATTAAGTGTTCATGAACTAGAAGATATAATAATTGATGAACATAAAGAAAAGAAAGTAAAAATAAAAAAGATAAAAGATACAAAATATGATTATTTAGAAGATGAATTAAGCGAAAAATTTGGCAGTAAAACAAGAATAAAAAATAATAAATTAATAATATCTTTTACTAATGATAATGATTTAAATAGAATACTTGAGATAATGCATCTAGATAAGTAAGGAGTGAGAATATGATAACACTATTTAACAAGGTAGAAATAGATTTAAAATATTTTACACTTCCAATAGTATATATTGCAGTTGGAATAATTGTATATATAATATTAAAAAGAATAATAAGTAATGTATTTACAAATAGAGCATTTAAAACAAAAAGACATTATGCCAAAAGAGCAAATACATTAAAAGTAATGTTACTTAATATAATAAAATACGTAATAATAATATTTGTAGCACTAGCAATATTAACAGTATATGGAGTTAATATAAGATCAATACTTGCAGGACTAGGAATAACTGCAGCAATCATAGGTTTAGCATTTCAAGATCTTGCAAAAGACTTAATCGCAGGATTTACAATAATATCTGAAGATCAATATGAACTTGGAGATACAATAGAAGTAGATGGTTTTACTGGAGAAGTTGTATCAATAGGATTAAAAACAACAAGAATAAGAGACTTTAAAGGAAGAACAAAGATAATTGCAAACCATAATATAACAGAAGTAATTAATTATAACCTATCTAATAACCTAGCAATAGTAGACGTTGGAGTAGATTATAATGAAAAAACAGATAAAGTAGAAAAAATATTAAATGATTTATGTGAAAGATTAACAGAATCATTAGATAACCTAAAAGGAGATGTAGAACTTTTAGGAATAACAGCACTTGATGATTCAGCAGTAGTATATAGAATAGTTGCAAAAACAGAAAGTACAAAACAGTATGAAACTGAAAGAAAAATAAGGAAAGCTGTTAAAGATGAATTAGATAGTAAAGGAATAACAATACCATTCCCACAAGTTGAGGTACATAATGGAGACTAAAAAATATACATTAGGAACAAAAGTAATAATGAAAAAAAAGCATCCTTGTGGAGGCAACACATGGATTGTTACAAGACTTGGAGCAGATATAAAAATAAAATGTTTAACATGTGGACATGAAGTTTTACTCCCAAGAATAGAATTTAACAAGAAAATAAAAAAAGTACTAGAAGGTGAAATTTAATATGAACGAAAAAAGAAAATTGCATCTAAAAAAATATTACATCCACCCTATTACAACATTTCTTCTAGCAAGTATAGGAATAATAATATTAAGTGCAATCCTTTCTGCATTTGGACTTCAAGCAACTTATAACACAGTAAATAATGCAACAGGAGAATTAGAACCACACTTAATAACAGTAAATAACTTATTATCATATAATGGATTAAAAAATTTAATAAGTAATGCAACAAGAAATTTTGCAGGATTCGCTCCCCTATCAATGCTTTTGTTATCATTAATAGGAATTAGCGTTGCAGAAGCAACTGGATTTGTTGATGCAATAGCAAAAAGAAGAGTAAAGAAAATACCAAAATATGCATTAACATTTATAATATTATTTTTAGGAACAATATCATCACTTGTAAATGATGTTGGATATGCAATATTAATTCCACTAGCAGCAGTCCTATATGAAATAAATGGAAGAAATCCACTACTTGGAATAATAACAGCATTTTGTGGAGTTGCATTCTCAAGTGCAGTAAGTATATTTGTTGGATATACAGAAGTAAACCTAATACCAGCAACAACAACTGCAGCATACTTAATAGATAATACTTCACACATAAGCTTAACATCAAATCTAATATTTATAATAGTATCAAGTATTGTAATACCATTCATTGGAACATTTGTAGTAGAAAAAATAATTGCCCCTCGCCTTCCAAAATATCACTTCCATGATAGATCAACAGGTCTAACACTTAAAACATCAGAATTACTTTTATCAGACATTGAGGAAGAAGAAGCAAGTAAATTAAGTAAAGAAAGAAATGAAAAAAGAGGATTAAGATCAGCAAGAATAGTAGGAATAATAATGCTTGCAATATATGCTTATATGTTAATACCAGGTCTTCCTGGATCAGGACTTTTGCTAGATACAGATGAAAACATATATGTTAACCAGTTATTTGGAAAAAATTCATATTTTCATCAATCATTTACATTTTTAGTAATGATGATGTTTGTAATAGTATCATTAGCATATGGTCTAGCTGCTAAAACATTAACAAGTGATAAAGACATAATTGAAAAAACATCATTAAGATTTAAAGACATTGGAATGCTTATTGTATTAATATTTGTATTTTCAGGATTTATTGCAATATGGAAAGCAAGTAATATTGGACAGATTATAACAGCACTTCTTGCAAACCTATTATCATATCTTAAATTTACATCAATCCCATTAATATTAGTAACAATAGTAGTAATTGCATTTGCAGGAATATTTGTAAACAGTATATCATCTAAATGGGAAGTATTTGCACCCGTTGTAGTACCTTCATTCATGCAAGCAAATATGAGTCCAGCATTCGCTCAAATAATAATGAGAGTATCAGACTCAATTACAAAAGGAATAACACCATTTATGTCATTCTTTGTACTATATATTGGATATCTAAATTTATTTAATGAAAATAAATCTAAACCATATACAGTTAATAATTCAATAAGATTAATTAATCCATACTTTTTAATAATAGGAATATCTTGGATAATACTTACAATACTATTCTATATTGCAGGTATACCAGTAGGTCCTGGAGTAAGCCCAACTATCTAGCTTACTCTTTTCTTATGAGAATTTAATGTCAATAATTTAGGAAAATGTCTCAAAAATTTTTAAACATTAACGGGAAAATATTCTCGTTTTTGTTTGTAATTATATAACTTATTCAATTGATGTC
>ONSL01000045.1 GCA_900320505.1 uncultured Eubacteriales bacterium | reverse complement strand
ATAAGTCCAACAAACAAGGAATTCCCTTGTTTGTTACTAATAATTAACTCAAACATTGCATTTAACCCTTCAATGTTGCATTTACATTTTCATTTGAGCTAATTTATATGGTATATAATGAGAAAGATAAAAGCAAATGGACAAAGGATGATAGGCACTGGTATTTTAGAATTGGCTGCAGAGATGCTAAATAAAAATATTCTAAACTACAAAACACTATAAATTTCTTTGAAAAACTATTTGATAGATTAATTAAATTTATTAAAGATTAAATGTTTGGTAAATAAAAAGAACGAGAAGATTATTGGAATTTTTCAAATTATTTATATACTCACAATATATTTAGTGATAAAACTATTGAATTGATTCAGGATGATTATATTTGGAACAAAGAAAATGACAAGAATAAAGATAAAGGAAAAGATGATTACGAAATTGGTATGTAATCATCTTTTTTATAAATAAATTTAATCATTATTTTCATTTAGTGATATCTTATTTAAAGGCTTTCTTCTTTTTAATTCTTTTTTATAAACTTTACATAACTCAGTTTTTGAATTAGTTGCATATGTTCCAATAACTTGTTCAACAAAATCTAAACCATCTGGCGAGTATTCAATCATATTTTGACCAAGTAAAGAAATAGTAAAACCTGTATGTCCTTGATCAGCTACAATTTGTTTTATTTCATCAATTGTGCAACCATTTGCCAATTTTTCCATGATAATTCCAGCATATTCTTTTGAACGCAATTCACGTAATATATAATCATCAGATACTTCACCAGCATGGTATATAAGACTTTTTATTGTTTGAGTCCAATTATCTTTTTCTTCTTCTTTACAATAAACAGTATATTTTGACATTTTTTCAATATATTTATCAGCTATCATACTATAAAATTTTCCACCTTTTGTTAAAAACAATAGCTTTGACATTTTCATATCTCTAACAGCATTTTCTGCATTTGCTTCAAATAATTCTTGAACTAATTTCTCATCAGTTTTAGCTGGTTTATTATCTTTCTCTGAAACATTTGAATGAGTTCTTGTTTTTTTTATGAAATCTGATTTAGTGCACCCACATATAGACATATATGCAGAATCAAGTGTAACATCATCAGAATATAGTATTACATCATTAAAGCTACAAAATACATGGTTGCCATTTTCTTTTTCTTTTAATAACATATCTACAACTTCATCGATACTTTCACCACAGACTAATTTTATTTCGTTTTCCATTATTAATTTTTTCCTCCCCCAAAAAAAGTTAGTCTATATTATACACAATAAATGGTAAAATGTCACCCTTTAACTAACTTTTAACTAACTAAAATATTTTATAAAATATTTATTTGTAATATAATGTAATTACGTGAGTATAGTATAATGGCTAGTATGAAGCCTTCCCAAGGCCTTGATGCGGGTTCGATTCCCGTTACTCACTCCAAATAAAATTAACTATCAGTAAATATACTGATAGTTTTTTTATCCTTGAATATTTTTCATAAAAAAGGTGATTTAATTTCAATCATCCTTTTTTACTTATAAAACTATTAATTACCATGAAGTTGTTTCGTGATAATCACAATGATCTACTTGAGCATCATTGCTTGTGCCTAAAAATGTAGCTTTATATTTCCATGTTTGATTAGCTAACAAGTTGTTGGTATTATCCATTGCAGTGCCTAAATTATTTCCATCTTTGTCATAGCATATAAATTCAATTTGTACGTAGCTGTAATCTTTATCTGTTTTGTTAGTGACTATTCCTTCGATATAATATCCAATGCCATAATCGCCAGCATATTGCTTATCAACGGTATATGAGAATTTTTCTGTGCCTTTTGAACTACTATCACTTGATGTATTGTTACTAGATTTTTCAGTTGTATCAGAGCTGCTACCACATGCAAAAGTTAAGAATAAAACCCCACAAATAAGTATTGAAAATATGTTTCTAATTTTTTTCTTTTTCATTTTTTCCCTCCATATAATTTTTTTCAATGAAACAAGCAATAATAATTGCAATGCAATATACAAGTATGTCAATAAAATCAAAAGTCCCAAATACAATTTTCAATTTCTGCATAACTTCATATATAATACCAATTGATAAAACGTAAATGGATGTCAATATTATATATTTTTGAGTGATGTTTTTAAAAAATGTTATTGATGCAAAGAAAAAACTAATAATCCATAACATATCAGGAAGATAATTTCTAATGATATTTGATATCAAATTATTCTTTTCAAATATCCCGTTATTGAACAATAAATATAATAATATGCCAATCAATAGGGTAAATATTGATATCTTAAATCTTTTATTAACGTGCTTTTGTAATTGCACTTTATATTACTCTCCTTTCAATAAATAGTATATCATAAAAACTTCACGCAGACGACATATTTTTTTACTTTTTTGTGGAATAATTTTTGTTTGAGGGAAGTGATATACTTTGACTAGCAGATATTCTAAAGAACAATTATCATTAATTGTAAGAAAAAACATTAGAAAATATCGATTGATGAGAAAGTATACACTTCAAGAGCTTGCAGATTTAACTGGATTAACTCATGGATATGTTAGAGATTTAGAATGTCTTTCAATTGATAAAACGCCACTTCTCGAAACTATAGGTAAATTTGCAGATGCGCTTGAAATTGATATTAGACAGTTATTTGACGATATTGATGATAATGAAAAAGATAAGAAAGTAAAATAGTCTTATCTTTTTATATTTGTTATTTACTTATATATTCAAGTATATTCATATTATCCTTGAATAATTAAAAATTATGTAGTAATATAATGTGTTATTCAGGGAGGTTTATATGGAAATAGATGATGATATAAAGAATGATTTAGCATATTATGGATATAGCAAGTATGATTCAGATTTTTTTGATAGCAATGATTATAATATGCTATGTAATTACTTTGGAGAAAAGCTTAATATAAATCCTCCAATATTTTATTTTAACTTTTTTGATAAAAAAAATTTAATTAAATATGGAAAATACTTTTTAAATAAGCATTTAGGAGAAGATTTTAATAAGAAAGTTAGATATATTGATTACGGTTCAATAAATAATAAAATAAAGGATAAGTTTGGATTAAATCCTAAAAAACATGAATATGAAAAAGTTGTTGATTATATAAAGAAGAAAAGTAAATTTGTTAATGTATATAATATTCCAATTACATTTTTAGCAGGAAACGATTGGAGTGGTATTGCTGTTACATATGAGTTTAATCGTTTATTTGATGATAGCGAACTATTAAAGAAAATACCTATTATAGAATCACATATTATGCTTGATCCCTATGATGATTTAACTAAAATAACATATATACATGAACTATATCATATGTTGTCTTATAAAAATAAGGGATATACCGATAACTATTTATATGAAGAATTATTATCAATATTTGAAGAAAAAGTAAGTAGTATGGAGCTTGGGGAAAAAGAACTTGATTTTGAAAATGTTGAAAGTATATATGGATTGTATGATTCTCTTATGTACCGTACAAGTAGTGATGATTTTTATGGTATAAAAGAAGCTCAAAAATATATACTTGGATATACATTATCAGAAAATTTATTTCACGAATATTCAAATGGTAATAATAAGATAAAGAAAGAGATAGATAATTATATTAAAAAAATAATAAGTGGTAAAATAAAGCTTGAAGATTTAATTGAACACTTTAACTTAACTCCAGAAGAAGGTGCAAAACTAACTATAGATAATTATAAAAGATATGTGAAAAAATGGGATAAAGTTCAAAAAAGATGATTTATAAATTTAAATCATCTTTTATTAAATCCTAATTCCTTAACCACTCTTTCTAGCTCTTTTACAGATGCATCTACATCCCAGAGTGGAAGTGTTGCAAAGGCTGTAAATCTGTCTGGATGTTTATCTACAATACTTTTTAAATAATTGTTTGCATCTATTGCATATTTTGTTCTAACATCATTTGGAATATTTTCTACATTCATTGGATTAATGTATGATAATATTTGCATATCAATCTTTTCTTCATCCATAAATGGTATTCTATACTTTTCAGTATTTATGCATCACTAAATGCTTTAGCATTTGTTATATGTTCTTCAATAGTTATAACTTTCATATTAATTTTTCTCCTTCATACTATTAAACATTTTATTTAAAAGCTCATTTAGCTTTTTATGTTCATCTTTATCTAGTCCTTTAGTAAACTTTTCTTCTAAACTGCTGCCTACCATATAAAGATTATCTTTCTTTTCAATGGTCTTTTGCATAAAAAAATAGAATGCATAAAACATTCTATTAGTTAAATATTCTTTGTTTTACTTCTGCATCATTTTCTTTTATGGTATCAAACTTATATCCGTTTGATATAGCATAATCAAGAATACTTGGTAAAATCTCCATTGTATTTTTCTTTGTATCATGAAATAAAACTATGTTTGGTCTATTATGACTTAATTTTGATGTTACTATATTATAAATTTTTTCTTTACTTTTTCCTTCTGCATCTCCTGAATTAATGTTCCAGTCATAATATCTAAATCCTCTATCTTCTACTTCTTTTGTTAGATACGACATAATTCCTAACTTATAATGTTTTGATATTGTGTTACTGCTTCCACCTGGAAAACGAATTATATCAGATTTCATTCCAGTTATATTATATACTCTATTTCTTACAGCATATAAGTCATTAAAATATGATTTTGGATCTTTATAAACATTAGAGTATATATGTGACATTGTATGAAGTCCAATAGAGTTTCCTTCATCATATTCTCTTCTTATTAGACTATCACTACCATTTCCTGTTACAAAGAATGTTGCATGAATACCTCTTTCTTTTAAAGTATCAAGAACTGTAGGTGTTGTTAAATCACCTGGTCCATCATCAAATGTTAGATAGATGTATCCTTTTTTTAATTTTTTTAGAACATTTATATTAACTTTCTTTTCACTTACATTTCCTTTAGAGTCTTTTGCTTTTAAAACAAGAATATGCCTTCCGACTCCTAAATCAATATTTTTCTCTTCAACTTTTATTTTTTCTTTTGAATTATCTATAGCATAAAAATTACTATTTAGCCCTTCTCCTTCATTTATAAATATATTAGATGGAGCGACTATTAAAGGTGCTAGGGTATCTTCATTTGTTATTTTTCTTTCTACAATACTTTTATTTCCACTTTTATCTTTTAATATGTACACATATTTATCTTTATATTTTTTTACTTTTACATTTATATTTGTATCATAATTATCATGTACTTTATAATTTAAAAAATCAGTATTATCAAACAAGTTTATATTTTTAGGGCCACAGAACTCAATATATGGATGAGTTTTATCAACTACTTTTACAAGAACTAAATGATTTATAATTCCATACTTATAATTAATATAATATGTTCCTAATTTATCACTATCTACATTTTCAGTTATAACAGTTTTTTTATTAGTGTTTAATAAGAATATCTTTACCTTATAATTTGGCACAATTAATTTTTCATGAACATTCAAATATACTTTATTTTTATCTGTTATAATATGTGGCATAGCAAGATAAATAATAAAAATTAATAATATAATAAATAATACTTTCTTCATAATTACCTCTCTAGATGTTATTATACTACTTATTTATCTATTTACTCATTAAATGTTCTTATTTTTAATAAATTCTTTAAGCATTTTAGAAAGTGCTCTTTTTTCAAGACGTGATACATAGCTTCTTGATATATGCATCTCATTTGCAATATCTTTTTGTGTTTTAGATTTTGTATTGTTAAGTCCAAATCTTTCATCTATTATATATCTTTCACGTTTATTTAAAACTCCTAGATATTTTTTTAAAGATTCTAGGCTTTCTTTCTTGTATTCTAAATCAGTAAAATCCTCTCCACTACTTTTAATGACATCTCCAAGGTACACCGGATTACCATCTTTATCATAACCAAGTGTTTCATTAAGACTAATATCATGGGACCACTTTGATGATTTTCTTAAATACATTAATATTTCATTTTGTATACATTTTGCAGCATATGTTGTAAGCTTTATATTTTTAGATTTATTATATGAGTCAACTGCTTTTATAAGACCAACTGTTCCTATTCCTATTAAATCATCTTGAATGTATTTTAAGCTATCAAATTTTTTAACTATGTGTGCAACTAGTCTTAAGTTATGTTCTATTAGTTTATTTCTTGCGTTCTTATCTCCCTTTTTCATCTTCTTAATACACTCTTCTTCCTCTTCTTTTGAAAGAGGCATTTTAAATGCATTCGTACTATATGATCCTGTCATCCAGACTAGTTTTAATAAATTCAAAAAATTAAACAAAATTACCACCTAATAAATTTTATGTCAAAAAAAAGAAAGTAGACTTAATCTACTACTCTATTTCTGCCACTTTGTTTAGCTTTATACAAATTGTCATCCGCTGCTCCTACAAGTGATGTTGGAGTCATTCCACTTTTGTATTTACCTATTCCAATTGACACTGTTACTTTTAGTTTTTTACCATTAAATTTAAATGAAGTGTTTTCTATTTCTTTTCTTAGTCTTTCCAGGCATTCTTTAAATTCATCTTTTTGCATTGATGATGACATGAAAAGAAATTCCTCACCACCCCATCTTCCAACAAGCATTCCATATTTTGAAAATTTAATAATTTTTTTTGCTAATGTTTTTAATACATAATCTCCTGCATTATGACCATATGTATCATTTATTTTTTTGAAGAAATCAATATCTAGCATTGCAACTAAAAAGTTATCTGTATCTTTTTCATTTCCTTTTACAAGTTCTATATTAGCTTCCATATTTTTATTAAGTACATATCTATTATAAAGACCTGTTAATGCATCAATATCTGCACGTGATGAAAGCTCTCTTTTTTCTGATATTATTAATGATGAATAAAAATATGCAAATGCTATTATGATAATTGATGTTACTGCAAAATTAATGTAGCAGAATATATCTTCAAGACGTTTTTGCATTACGACAGCACTTGATATGTTTACTATATTTGTAAATCCATATAAAACAAAGAATAAAATCATTAAAAGTATTCCTATTGGTATTCTTGATATTTGTTTTTCTACTTCACTATCTGGCAAGTAAAACGGAAAAAAGAATGCAACATATCCTAAGAATATGTAATAATAAAAGCCTGTTCTCCATCCAAGTATTAGTGTTGCAAATGATGTAAACAATATTACTTGTATAAGTGCAAGCATACTATATAATTGATATTTTTTATCATCTATTATTTTGTAATAAACAAGACAAAGTATATTTCCTATTGCATCTAATGTAAAAAGAAATTTAGAATATTTGAAAAATGGATATAAAAATAAAAGTCCAATCATTAAAAGTACTGTATCTGATTCAAAAAGTACAAAGTTAAGTTTATCTTCTGTTGTATTTCCTTTTCTATTTTTTCTATATTCAATTGTCTTCTTTGTTATATAAAACATAAATTACCCTCTTATTTTTTTTGTTATATTATTACTATTATATGATTCTTCCTCAAGACTGTCAGCTTTTTTTAATTTTATTAATGCTCTTACTTCATCATAATATTCCTTTGGATCCCTTTTATCAAGGTTATAGCTCATAGTTGCAACTAGTGATGTTAATTTTCCATTTAATTTATTTTTAGTATATGAATCTATTATTGATGCTTCATCAATTTTTTCATTAATTTCTTTATATCTTTCATCAAATGTTTTTATTTCGTCGGATGTATCTTTATTAAGTATTTTATTAAGTGAATTTATATTTTCATTTAATACACCATCTATTAATTTTGCTATATTTGGAATATCAGTTGTAACGTATGTTACTCTAGCTTCTCCTCCACCAATAAACTCTGAACTTACAATGCTTTTCTTTATTGATTTAAAAAAGTCACTATTTACATCTAACGTTGCATCTTTTTCTATAATTACTCCTGCTTCTTTTATTATCTTCAATTTTTCCTCTTTTAGTTCATCTTTATTATATGTTGCAATATACTTTATTTTCTTTCCATCTTCATTTTTTATTAGTGGTATTACAACTGTATTATTATTCATTATTTCACCTTCTATACATGAATAATTATATAGTAAAATCATATAAAAATAAAGAAGTTTATAAATTTGAGTGTAAAGAACAAAAGTAATTAATAAATAAATTTATTAATCACTTAGAAGTCCTCACGGATTTCTTTTTCTACTTCATAGAACCCTAATGGTTTCTCCATAGACCAGTACCGGATAGTCGCTACCCTTTTGATTTTTTAATTAATAATTTTATTTTACTAATTCTAAATGTTCTTTATAATATCTTTCTATTCCTTCCATTAATATATTTACACTTGCATTTATATCTCTATCATTAATACTA
>ONSL01000043.1 GCA_900320505.1 uncultured Eubacteriales bacterium | reverse complement strand
TTGCTCATAGTATGTTATCACCTCCATAAAATTGGTTATCAGTACTGATGGGCGATAATATACTATATAAAATTTATTTATGCAAAAAGGTAAAATGCATTTTTCGCGATCAAAAATGCATTTTTCTACAGCAGTTTTGCAATTTTGACATACAAAAATGCAAAAACTATGAAAAAAAATGCAAATTTCATAGTTTTTAAAAAATTTTTTTAATTTATCTTTTTTGCATGAAGTACAATCCTAGAAGCTCCAGAATGAGAACAAGTAGATAAAGTAAGAATATGATCACTTGAACTAATAGAAACACCAAAATCATATACACTCTTGTTTTTTAAGTCACTAACAAACTTATCAAAATCACCATTAAAATCAGTTTTAAGATAATAATCTTCTTTTGGTGTTTCATAAATAGAAAATACTTCATACATATAATCACTATCATTTATATTTAAAGAAATATATTTATTCTTCTTATGCCAATTCTCATTCATAACATTTTTTAAAGAAGAAAACATAGAATCATGACCATATATAATTATATTCTTATCAGTACCATCAAGCCTATTACGATAATCTGCAAAAATCCATCCAGATCTATTATATTCCTTACTTAAATCATGTTTTAAATAATAATCATTATCCTTACCTTGAACAACAACATAACTAATAGAAGTATCAGGAACATAAATATGTCCAACAATATCAGGATTAACATAGAGTAAAGCTTTAGCAGGATCACTATTATTTTTAATAATATCATTAGTCTTAATCTTTAACTTTTCACTTTTATCATTATCTCTATTCCAAATAATAATATTAACTAAAGAATAGATAAAAATAATAAATGCAACTAAAATAATTATTTTTATAATCTTTTTTTTCATAAATTACCTCAAAATAAAAGCTAGCTTTTGCTAGCTTATTAATATTTTTATTTAGCTTTCCTTAAAGCATAAATTCCACCAGTTACAACGCCTAAACTTGCAAGAAGCATAATTATATACTGGAATACATTGTTAGATGTATTAGGATTACTTACATTGTTATTTGAAGAACTAATACCACTATTACTATTAACTTCATCATTCTCATAAGCAATAGCATACGTAGAGAACTTATCAGTTTCAAATGTAATAGTATCATCACTATCATCAGTATCAGCTAGTACATCAGCAACACCATTATGAATTCTAATAATACTAAACTTTCTTCCAGCATTCTTAACATCTTCTGGAACATTTACAGTAATTGAAATCTTATTAGATAATTCTGTAACATTACCAAGAATATCATTATTCTTATCCTTTAATAATAATTCAAAATTAAGATATTTAGCAATTATATTCTTGCTACCAGCTTTAGCTTCAATTAAATTCTTATCACTAGAAGTAATACCATTATTAAATGCAACAGATAATTCCACATATTTAACATCTTTAACATTAACTTTACCCTCAAAGGAATTATTACCTTTAGATATATATTCTAAAATCTTATCTTGACTAGTGGCAAGTTTTGCATTTAAAGCATTTTTAACTGTCACTTTAGCAGTTGCACTCTTACCATTAACAGTAACAGTAATATCTGCTTCTCCTTCATAACCACCAATTAACTTTCCATTCTTTATAGTTGCAACCTTTTCATTGTTACTCTTATAAGAAATATCATCAGTTTCAGTAGCGCTTTCTGGATTTATCTTTACATAATCAATTAAATTAATAGAATCACCAGAAGTAACACTAATATTTGAAAGTTCAACACTGCTAACATTAACAATTTTAACACTAACTTCTTTTGTATCTGTAAACTTACCATTTAGAACACTTGCAGTAATTTTTACAGTTCCTTCTTTAAGTCCTTTAACATTACCATTATTATCAACAGTTGCAACACTTGTATCACTTGATGTCCAAGTAATAGTTCTATTATCATCTGTATCTTCAGGATCAATAATAGCATCTAACTTAATTGAACTCTTTCTATTTACAGATAAATTATCTCCTTTAATCTTAATACTCTTAATAGGAGCTTTAACTTTGACATTAAATGAAGCAGTAACATTATTTTTACCAACTTTAGCAGTAATTGTTGCTTCACCTTTTCCAACAGCAGTAATGTTTCCATTAGCATCTATTACTGCAACATTTTCATTTGAAGATTTATAAGTAACCTTTTTATCTTCAGTAGTATTATTAGGAGTAATAGTTGGAGTAACAACTATCTTATCTCCTCTATTAAGATTTACTGTACCAGTCTTATCAAGAGTTATATTAGTAATTGGAACAATTACATTAACAGTATAAGAAACTGTAACACCTCTTGCATATGTACCAGTTATTGTTGCTTTTCCATTTTTTAAAGCAGTTACAACACCAGTTATTTTATTAACATTTGCAACAGACTCATCACTTGATGACCATGTGACGTCTTTATCTGTTGTATCTTTTGGATCTAAAGTAATATCAGGAGTAAATGTTTTATTAATCTCAACATCTATTTGATTATTATTAACATTATCTATATTAACACCCTTAATAGGAATAACAACTTTAATCTTTCTTTCAGCTTTTATATTTGCATTTCTTGTAAGAGAAGCAGTAATTGTTGCATCACCTGCAGCAACTGCTTTTACATTACCCTTTTGATCAACTGTTGCAACCTTTTCATTTGAACTAGACCATTTAACTGAAAGAGCTTCTTCTGCATCACTATTTGAAGCAGTAACTTTTAGTTGTTTATTTTCACCTTTAGTAATTTCTAGAGTATCTTGCTCACTAATTGCTAAATCATCTATTGCTTTTAAAACCTTAACATTAGATGTAAAACTCTTTCCACCTAATGAACCTGTTATTACAGCATTTCCAGCATTAACACCTTTTACAACGCCATTTTCAACTGTTGCAACACTATTATCACTTGATGTCCAAGTAATTGTTGTTCCAGCTGTTGGAACAGGACTAGTTGGATTAATAGTTGGATGAAGAGTTACTTCTTGATTTGGAATAATTGAAATATTTTGTTCACTTTTATCAATTGTTAAACTCTTAACTGGAACATTAACATTAACTTTTGCTTCAGCAGATTTACCATCAACAATTGCAGTAATTGTTGCATCACCACTTCCAACTAAAGTAACAACACCGTCTTTAACAGTCGCAACCTTCTCATTGTTTGACTTCCATGTAATAGTATCATTATCTTTTGGATAATAGTCATCTGGACTAATTGTAGCTTTTATAGTTTCGCTATTATTTGTTCCATTTACTAAATTAATACTAGTTTTATCAAGACTAATACCAGTAATTGGAACATTTACTGTTGCAAGACATGATGCAGTTAAACCATCAGCAGTTGCTGTAATTACAGCCTCACCACCACCAACAGCAGTTACATTGCCTTCACTATCAACAGTTGCAACTTTTTCATTGCTTGATTTCCAAGTAATAGTTCCAACCTTTACTCCCTCAGGATATGCTGTTGCATAAAATCTAACTGTTCTACCTTTATCAAAAACTAATTTAGCATAATTTAATGATAATTTTTTCTCCTTAACTGATATATTTGCAGTTAATTTCTTACCAAATGCAATAACAGTAACAGTTGTATCACCAGATTTAACTGGAGTTAATGTACCATCACTTGATACCTTAACAATACTTTCATCATTAGACTTATAAGTAGTATTTGGTTTATCAGTAGTATTTGTATACTTAACACCAATCTTACTACTATTATCACCTACAACTAAATTATAATTACTATTTTCTAATGTTACATCAGGATCAACTGAAACATGAACACTTACATTCTTTGAAGTAACATTATGTTCAGTACCCTTTATATCATCATACTTTCCATTTATAATCTCAAAGCTATGATTTCCACCTTTAACACCTTTTAGTACTTCAAATGTTGCAGTATATAGATACTCAGTTTCATCTGGATTCATCTTACCATCGCCATCATAACCATAAGTATAATATACAGTACTTTCCTTAGTCTCTGGTCTAACAAGTCCACTACCACCATTATCTGGATCAATTTCAGTAATTTTTGATTCAACATATCTAAATGAAGATGTATCATACTTTAATGACATTGCAACGCCAGAAACAGTTGGTAAACCAGATGACTTAACAGTAATCGTTATCTTATCACCTGCTTTTAATTCAGTCTTATCAGCACTAGCAACATAAGTAGGATCTCCCGCTGCAAAAGCAAGAGCAACTGTACCAATAAAACATACAATAGCCATAACTAAAAGAGATAGTCTCTTCTTTAATTTACTTTTATGACTTTTATTTATTCTTTGTTCTCTCATAAACTTCATCCTTTCTTAAAAATACCATAAACAGGCATCTTATCTAAAATAATTATATACTTTATTTCTTAAAAGAGCAACGAAATTTTAACAACTTTACTTCATTTTACTATACTTTTTCTTAAAAATAATAAATAAAGTTAATAAAATCACAACTAAAATAATTACAAATAATATATTTTTATCAAAATTTGTTTTACTACCTTTCCTACTCTTTTTATTATTAGAAATAACACTTTTATTTTCTTCCTTATTGTTTTTAATTGCAATATCATCTTTATTTACAGATTTACTATTAGATTCTTCATAATTATAAGTATTATTATTACTATCTTTCTTATCATTATCATCATCAATAAAGGTTATCACACCACTTTTAGTATCATAATCAATATCATCATCTAAAGACTTACTATAATCAGTAACATCTAAATTAATAGAAGTATTTGTAAATTTCTTTTTTACTTTAAAATAAACAATAAATATATTATCATTATTATTAATTAAATCATCACTAGAAGAAATAGCATAAAAAGTAAGACCTTTAGTCCCTTCTTTACACCCTTTCATATAAGCACTTTTAAACCCATTTATTTTGCAACTTTCAAACTCCAAAAGATTTTTATCATATCTAATTTTTATTCCAAGCATCATAAATTTATGACCATCTGACATATTAACATTAACTTTAATTTTATCGTTCAATTTACCTGATGTACTAGATACATTAAATTCTGTTTTAGCATATACATTATTATTGCAAAAAAGAATAAGAAAAGAGAAAAAAATTGTAAATAAGACCTTTTTCACATACTTCACCTAAAACAATTATATAGTAAAAAATTATAAAAAAAAAGACTAGATATTAATCTAATCTTCTATACTTTACTTACAAATAACTATTTAAATAACTTACCAAATAAACTAGAAATAAATATCTTAATAGTTTTAATTAAAGACTTACTAGTAGATTTAGATACCTTTTTTGTATCTTTCTTTTCTAATTTAATTTCTTTATTATTATCATTAACATTATCATTAGTAGTTATTTCATTTTTACTTTCTTCTTTTCTATCTTTTACTTCTTCTTTAACATCATTATTAACTTTATTTGTATTTTTAATAGATGAAACATATGAATTATCTTGTTTTACTTCCTGACTAGCCAGAATATCATCCTTAATCTCATCTTTCTTAACAGTAATATTTAATGCTTTATTAATAGAATTGCAATCTATCTCTTCTGCATTACTATTAACAAGTTCACAATTTTCAAACTTAACAGTTGTTTCTCCTTCCTTTAAAGTATCAAAAGTAAAAGTATAAAGAACTGTATCATTTTTTATTAAATTTTCTGCAGTTAAATCAATACCAGCAATACGAACAGTATTTTGATTAAGCTTATTATCAAAGAAAGAATATTTTATATCTGATTTTTTATAACCATCAAGTTTTAAAATATTGCTATCATAAACAACATCTCCACTAACTGCTGCAAGTCCATCAGAATCAATATTGTTAACAGAAACAGTTAAAGTCACTTTGTCTCCAACATAAGCATTACTATTACCATTAATAGTAACATTACCACTTTCTGCATTAGCAATTGTTGGTGTTAATAAAATAGCACTAGTAAGTAAAATAGTACTTAAAAACTTCTTATTCATAAATAAAACCCCCTTAATTATTAATGAATAAAATCTAAATTTTATGCCTTCCCCTATATGTGAAGCATATTATACCACAAAATGCTAAATATGTCAAAATTTAATCCAAACAAAAAGATAAAAGTAAATCTTTTATCTAATTATTAAAATATATTTTTAAAATTCCTATAACATCTTTTAAGTTAATCTTACCATCATTATTAATATCTGCAGATGCTAAATCTTTCTTTATAGTACCAAAATACATCTTTAAAGCAGTAATAACATCTCTTAAATTAACTCTACCATCGTGATTTACATCACCTTTTTTATACTTATGAACACTAACTTTACAAGAATTCATAAGCTCTTTATTAACATAAACAGAAATAGTTGCATCACCTTCACTTACTGCAGTAACATTTCCTTCATTGTCAACAGTAGCAACACTGTTATCACTACTTTCATATCGTATATTAGTAGGAGCCTTAGCATTAGAAGGCATTGCAGTAATACTGAGCTTGAAACTATCACCAATAATAACATCTTTTGAATAATAATTTAAATCAATACCAACAATCGATGCATATTCACTTCTATTAACATTTATACTATAAGAACTTATGCTTCCATCCTCTGCTTGTACAGAAAGATTAATAATATTGCCTCCAACATTTAACGAATATGTTCCATTTCCGTTTACAAAAGACTTTTGACTACTAGTTCTACCATTTAAAGTAATTGACTTAACTTCATTCATAACATTAACTGTATAATTATGCACATCTTTGTTAAATGAAGGAGTAAGTTCACCATCAGATACATAAAGACTGGATAAGCCAGAATCATCTGATTTTACATCATTAGAACCACTTCCAACTTTAATTATACCAGACACAAAAGATAGATTACTGTCCTCACTCATTCCATCCATACCTGATAATGTAACATCACTAACACTTAATACAGTTGAACAATTAATATTTTTTGACTTAATAGTAACCTCACCTAAAGAATTACTAGATAACCCTTTTCCAGACATATCAAGTTTACTAAAAGAAGAAGGTGAAACAGTAACACAATCATTATCTTTTGATGAAATTTTTCCACCAGCAAAACCAACATTTCCAGTCAGAATAATATTTACCTTTTTCTCTTCTCCAACTTTTAAATTTGTTCCATCAATATAAATATTACCAACCTCAGCATAAACAGGAGAAGACAAAAAAAGAGATAAAGCAAAAGTTGCAAGCGAAAAACAAATAATATTAACTAAATTTTTATTACTTGTTTTTGCTATCATAATTACCTATCTCCTTTTTCTTTTATTATTACTATATTTTCTTTTTAAATCTTCTTTCTTTTTATTAAGCTTTTGTTGATCCTTAAGCATATCAAGCATTTCATCGTCATCATGCTCTACTGCATACATAACTTCATCTTTTGTAACAACATCATCAAATGGATCAAACTTTTCTTCACTAGATTTTCTTCTTTCTTCTCTAGTATTTGGTGCATCTTCATGACTATCATCATCATAACTCTTTCTATCATGGAAATCGTAATCATATTTATCATAGATATCTCTAGTCATATTTAGTTTATCTTGATTATCATAATCTGTCCAGTCATCTACTTTATCATCATCTGCTTTATAGTCATTATTGTCATCATCACTATAATCATGAGAATCATTTTCATCATCATCTGATAAATCACGACCAGATTGATTTAATGTACCACCAGGTGCAACATAATCATCATCAGTACCATTTCTAGAATTAAAGTTAAATTCAGGCTTAATTTCAATATTAGGTATTGTTTGTGTCTTTTCTTCTTTTACATCATCATCTTTATCATCATCCTCATCATCTTCTCTATTTTTTCTCTTAATAAGAAGTATGATTAAGAAAAGTAAAAGTAAGAATAAAAGACCAAGTAATAAATATCCTAACCATTTAGGTATTTTTATACCAAATATTTCAAAACTATTAGATTTCTTATGAGCATTAATCTTATAATACTGAACAAATCCATTTTCATCAGTAACCTTAACTAAAATAGTATTATTGCCTTCTTTTAAATTCTTGTTACCTTCAATTTCAACTTTAGATTTAGGATTATCAGTTTTATATTTAATCTTTAGCTTTTTAGTTTTAGAATCAATATCTATATCATAATCATATTTATTAGGTTTAAATTTAGGTGTTAATTTATGTCCTTCAACCTCTAAGTTTTTAAGCTTAGCATCTGCCTTTTTATCAGATTTAGTAACATTAATTGTATAAATTTTAATACTACCATCTTCTGCAGTTACTTTAACAGTAACAGGTTTAGCCTTTCCTACTTCAAAATCGCCATTTCCACTAACTTCAACTTTAGCATTAGAATCTGATGTTACATAAGATAAATCAAGTTTATCAACTTCGTTTGAAATAGTTACATTATATTCAGTTTTATCTTTATCAAATTCTGGTTTTAATTCACCATTTGTTACAACAAGTTTTGATAAATTATTATCAGAAGATTTTTTCTTAGTTTCTTCTGGAGTTTTATTATCTTCATCTTTTCTTGTAACAGCAACTGTATAAACTTTTTTATTACCATTTTCTGCAGTAACTGTTATCGTAATATTATTAACTCCAACTTTCCAGTTTCTATTACCAGA
>ONSL01000079.1 GCA_900320505.1 uncultured Eubacteriales bacterium | reverse complement strand
TGTCGGAAACAAGAAATATACTGCAAATTGGACATTAAATACATACAATATTAACTATAATTTAGATGGAGGCTCAGTAACAGGAAATCCTACATCATTTACATATGAAAGTGATGAAATAACACTAAAAAATCCAACTAAGAAGGGATATACATTTGTGGGATGGACAGGATCTAATGGCAATACTCCACAAAAAGATTTAAAGATTCCTAAAAAATCTACTGGTGAAAGAAACTATACTGCAAACTGGAAAGTAAATAATTATACAGTAACCGTTAAAGCAGGAACTGGAATATCAAGCGTGACAGGTGCTGGAACATATGATTATGGAACATCAGTAACAATAAATGCAACAGTATCAACTGGATACAGCTGGAGGAACTGGACTGGTACATCTACAGTAGCTACTCAAAAGTATACATTTACTGTTCCAGATAAGAATGTTAGCTATACTGCTAATGCTTCTCCTAATACTTATACAATAACTGTAACAGCTGGCACAGGAACAACTGTATCAGGTGGCGGCACCTGTACATATGGCACTAATGTAACAATAAGTGGAGCAGCTCAATCTAATTATACATGGAGTGGATGGAATGATGGAAATACTGCAACAACCCGTTCTGTTTCTTGTGATGGCAATAAAACTTATACTGCAAGTGCTACTAAAAATAAGACATATAGTTGGTTAAACACGGGTTGGAACTACAATAGTCAGAGTGAGGCTCAGAGTGCTGCCCAGAGTGCCGCTTCCTCGTGTGGAGGCTACGTGGGTGATTGCTTCGGCGGCTACATCGGTTGGTCTTGCCTGTACTGTTGTCCTCAGTAGTTTAATGTTCATACTTCTCTCCTAAAAACTGATAAAAATGTCAAAGTTAAAAGTTGATAGTTTTTATCAGTTTTTTGTATACTTATATCATCTCATATAAAGATAGAAGGAGTTGATGTAAGTATGAGAAAAGATATAACTAAAGAAAAGTTATTGGAAGGAGGTGATGTAAAAATTAATAAGAGTGCACTAGCAAGACAATACGGTTGTTGTTGGGAAACAATTGACAGAAGATAATTTTATAAATAATAATAAAAAGACTATTTCACTATCGTTAGAAAGACAAATATTAATGGATTTAAGAAATTATAATCTATCACTTAAATCTATTTCAGCTAGTAGAAATGTTAGTGATAATACAGTAAGAAATACATTAAAAAATTATATGAAAGATTATCCAAAATATAAATATAAATTACCAAATAAAATATCATTTGATGAATTTAAAGCAGATACAAGAAGTGGTAAATATGCATTTATTATGAATGATCCTATACATGCTAAAACTTTAGATATATTACCAACAAAAAAAGAAGACCTAATTCAGTATTTTAGAAGAACTGAAAATAGGTCACAGGTTCAATACGTAATATTCGATATGTATGAACCATATTTGTTGGTCACAAACATTATGTTTTCTAAAGCAAAATATGTTGCCGACCGATTTCATTATATCAAATATATAATGGAAACACTAGATAACAGCAGAATAAGGCTTCAAAAAGAATATGGTGAAAAAAATAAAAATTATAAACTATTAAAGAATAAAAAGAATGTATCACTTCTTAGAAAATATAGTAATGACATTAGTTGGTGGGTAGAACAAGAGAGATGGAGAAACGGTCATACAGTTAAAATACTGCCAGGAGAAATACTTTATGAACTTCTGCATATTGATGATGATTTGCATAGAGGTTATCAATTAAAAGAATTATTTTTAGACATAGTAAATCATTCTGATTATGACCATGCAAAGGAAGATTTAAGTGTATGGATAGATTTATGTTGTGGATCAGAAATAGAAGAATTTATAGATGCAGCAAAAACAATTAATCATTGATTACCACACATAGTATATTCTTTCATTGATAAAAGATTTTCTAATGGATTTTTTGTAAAATTTAGTTCCCCACTCATTTTCGAAGAGCCGAAAAAGAGAGATAAAATTATCTCTCTTTTCATTTAAATAAATATTATCTATAGATTTATTGAGCAAGCAAAGTAACAATTAATATTGTTCCAATGATATCATCGACTGTTGAGCCTCTTGAAAGATCACTTACTGGTTTATTTGTTCCTTGAAGTACTGGTCCATAGCATTTAGCACCACCGAGTCTTTCTGTAATTTTATATGAAATATTTCCTGCATCTAAATCTGGAAATACCATGATATTTGCATTCTCAGTAAGAAGGGAATTAGGCGCTTTTTTCTGTCTTATTTCTTTATCTATTGCAGCATCAAATTGCATTTCTCCATCTGCCTTTACATTGCTATTTCTTTCAGTAAATTCGTTATAAGCATTAACAACTTTTTCTTGATCTGGGCACTTAGATGATCCTTTAGTTGAATGAGACATAAATGCAAGATATGGAGTAGATTTAGTAATCTTTTTAAATGATTCTACGCTTTCTTCTGCAATTAATGAAAGTTCATGAGAATTTGGATTTTGATTTAAACCGGTATCACTATACAAGTATAATCCATTTTCTCCTAACTCTTTCTTTCCAGTATCAACAAGTGTAAATGCAGATGCAAATCCATTTTTAGCTCCTATAACTTGAAGAGCAGGTCTTATCGTATCGCTTGATGTATGATTTGCTCCTGCAACAAGTCCATCTGCAAATCCTTCTCTTACTAGCATACATGCAAATAATATTTTATTTTCTATTAATTCTTTTTTAGCTTCTTCCAAGGTCATTCCTTTATGTTTTCTTAATTCATAATATTTCTCTATTAATTCATCTAGTTTTTCATATGTTTCATTATCTATTACTTTAACATTATCTTTATTTATATCTATATTCTTACCTATAATTATTAAATTACAAAAATCTGTTTTTTTAGCAGAATCTATTATTCTCTCATCTTCTCCTTCAGGAAGAACTACTGTTACTTTTCTATTTATTTTACTTAATAAATCTTTATTCATCTTTACACTCCAAATCTATATTTATATTTGTATTAGAATTTAATTTTCTATATTTAACACCACATTTATCTAGTATTAGTTTAGATGCTTCTAAACTTTCTTTATGTCTAAAATTATCTGATAAGTATACAATATTTTTAATACCAGATTGTACTATTATTTTAGAACATTCATTACATGGAAATAGTGTTACATAAATAGTTGCTCCTTCTAAGTCTTTTCTTGAACCTCTATAGTTTATAATAGCATTCATTTCACTATGACAAACAAATGGATATTTAGTATCTAGTGAGGTTTTACCTTCTCTAAACCAAGGAAAGTCTTCATCACTAAAACCATTAGGTGTTCCGTTATATCCAATTGATAATATTCTATTATTTTTATCAACTATACATGCTCCAACTTGTGTATTTGGATCT
>ONSL01000041.1 GCA_900320505.1 uncultured Eubacteriales bacterium | reverse complement strand
TCCCCTTATATCCGCATAGAAACATCTATATATTATACTATAAACAGACTTAATTCCGAAATATAATTTAAAACGAACTTTCAAATAAAAATTATCAAAAAATTAAAAAAAAGTAAAAAAATAATTGACTTTGAAACTCATAGTAGTATACTTAATATAGAACATATGATATTTCACATTTTGTGAGTTTCTTATCAATACATATGTTCATTATATGACAAGGGAAGAAGGTTACTTCAAAGTAGAAGGTTGTTAGTAATTACCTAGATTAGTTTAGGCTGTTGCCTTTACTTTTCTAGAACAACTGGTAAACCGGCAAATAACGATTTAATTTTATTTGTTTAATAGGACAGCTCCCTATTTTGATTACACTTTTGATACATATTTGGTATACAAAGTATGTATATAGCCTAGATTTATTCTATTCTACTAAAAAAGTGCTTGTCATGATTTGATTTTATAAGAGAGAGATACTCAGATAAGAAGTCTATATTTATTTATGTATTATCTACTTATTAAATATGGATAAACTACCCTATAAAAAGGACTACTCTTAACGGTTTAGTCTTTTTTTGTTGTATAAACCTTGAAAAATTAAATAATATATGGTATAAATAAAGCATACAAGTGATGACTGGTTTGGAACACCACGAGCTATATATTAAAAAAGGGATTCTTATGAATAAATAGAGTGGAACCGCGGCAATAGTCGTCTCTATAATTACAAAGAATCTCTTTTTATATGAGGAGGAGAAATATATGAGTGAAATTACTATGAAAGATATGGTAAATATATGTAAACAATATGGATACATATATCAGGGTAGTGAAATATATGGAGGACTTGCAAATACATGGGATTATGGACCAATAGGAAGTGTATTAAAAGATAATATAAAAAGATCTTGGAAAAAAAGATTTATAGAAGAACGTGATAATGCATATGAGGTAGATGCTGCAATATTAATGCATCCAAAGGTTTGGGAAGCATCAGGACACGTTGCATCATTTAGTGATCCATTGATTGACTGTAAAAAATGTAAAACAAGACATAGAGTAGATAACCTAATAGAAGAATTTGACCCATCAGTTGATGTTGATGCAATGACTGAAGATGAAATGATGAAATACATAAAAGATCATAATGTACCTTGTCCAAAATGTGGTGCACATGACTTTACACCACTTCGTGACTTCAACCTAATGTTTAAAACAAATCGTGGAGTAATTGAAGAAAAAGAAAGTACAATATATTTAAGACCAGAAAATGCACAAGGTGAATATGTAAACTACCTAAATGTAAAGAGAACAACAAGAAGTACGCTTCCATTTTCAATTGGACAAGTTGGCAAAGCATTTAGAAATGAAATAACTCCAGGAAACTTTACATTTAGAACAATAGAATTTGAACAGATGGAATATCAAACATTCTGCAAGCCTGGAAAAGATCACGAATTATATGAATACTTTATGGATTATGCAGAAAAATACTTTACAGATTTAGGAATACCAAAAGATATGTTAAGACGTCATCCACATGAGAAGTTAGCTCACTATGCAAAAGAAGCATGTGATATTGAGTATAAATTCCCATTCGGATTTGGTGAAATAAATGGAACGCACAATAGAACAGACTTTGACCTTACAAGACATCAAGAATATAGTGGAGAAAGTATGGAATATAAGGAAGAAGAAACAGGAGAAAAATTTATTCCATATATTATAGAATCAACAATAGGAGCAGACAGATTAACACTTGCACTTTTATTTAATGCATATCATAAAGAAACACTTGAAAATGGAGAAGAAAGAGAATACATGAGTTTCCATCCATATATCGCTCCATATAAAGTTGCAGTACTTCCACTTGTTAAGAAATATCATAGTGAAAAAGCACGTGAAGTATATCACAAACTTCAAAAAGAATTTAACACTGATTATGACGAATCAGGATCAATTGGTAAAAGATATAGAAGAGAAGATATGATGGGAACACCATTCTGCATAACAATAGATGAAGAAACACTTAAAAATGATACTATAACATTACGTGATAGAGATACAATGGGGCAGGTAACATTAAAGTTAGATGAAGTAGTTCCTTATATAAATAACAAAATAAAATTTTAGAGGTGACATACATGGAAAAATTTAAAACATACAGCATAAAAGATGTTGGAAAAAAAGTAGAAATAAAAGGATGGGTTAATACTGTAAGAGATCTAGGTGGAATGATATTTATAAACATAAGAAATAGATCTGGAATTATACAAGCAGTTATTAAACCAGAAAATAAATATTATGAATTAGCAGAAAGCCTAAAAAGTGAATATGTAGTTTCAGTAAAAGGAACTATAAGAGAACGTGAACAAAAGAATCCTAAAATGAAAACAGGAGATATTGAAATTGATGTAGAAAGTTTAGAATTAATAAACAAATCACTTGATATACCATTTCAAATATCAGATAATACAACAGCACTAGAAGACACTAGATTAAAATATAGATATCTTGACTTAAGAAGAGAATCTCTTCAAAGCAACTTCATATTAAGAAGTAAAATAATGAAATCAGCAAGGGACTTCTTAAATAATTTAGACTTTATTGAAACAGATACACCAATACTTTGCAAAAGTACTCCAGAAGGAGCAAGAGACTTTTTAGTTCCATCAAGAGTAAATCATGGTAAATTCTATGCATTACCACAATCTCCACAAATATACAAACAACTTTTAATGCTTTCAGGATTTGAAAGGTACTACCAAGTTGCAAGATGCTTTAGAGATGAAGACCTTCGTGCAGATCGTCAACCAGAATTTACACAACTTGATGTCGAAATGTCTTTTGTAGATGAAGATGATGTAATGAATCTTTGTGAAAATCTAGTTGCAAGTATATTTAAAGAAGTAAAAGGATTAGATGTAAAACTTCCTTTAATGAGAATGAAATATGATGATGCAATAAAAGACTATGGATCAGATAAACCAGATTTAAGATTTGGCATGAAAATACAAGATCTTACAGAAATATTTAAAAATACAACATTTGGAGTATTTAAAACAGTACTTTCTGAAGGTGGAGTAATAAATGCTTTAGTTGTTAAAAATAATGCAGATAAATATTCAAGAAAAGATCTTGATAAACTATTAGACTATATTAAAAAATATGGAGCAAAAGGACTTGCAAACATAAAAATAGGAGAAGAAATAACAGGATCAATTGCAACATTCTTAAGTGAGGAAGAAATAAAAGAATTAAAAGAAAAATTAAGCCTTGAAAATAATGATTTAGTACTTATTGTATCAGGAGATTATAACACAGTTAAAACATCACTAGGAGCATTAAGATGTAAATTAGGACATGACTTAAACTTAATAGATAAAGATGATTATAAACTTCTTTGGGTAACGGATTTTCCACTATTTGAATGGAGTGAATTAGAAGGAAGATATCTAGCATGTCACCATCCATTTACAATGCCAAAAGATGAAGATGTAGATAAGCTTCTAACAGATAAAGGAGCATGCTATAGTAAAGCATATGATATAGTAATAAATGGTTATGAAGCAGGTGGTGGTTCAATTCGTATACATGATCCAGAAGTTCAAAAGAAGATGTTTGAAGCACTAGAATTAACTGATGAAGATATTAAAGAAAAATTTGGATTCTTTGTAGATGCATTAAAATATGGATGTCCACCTCATGGAGGATTTGCAATAGGGCTTGATAGATTAACAATGCTACTTGCAGGAACAGATAATATTCGTGATGTAATAGCATTCCCTAAAACAACAAGCGGACAAGATCTTATGTGTGATGCACCAAATTATGTAGACGATAGTCAGTTAGAAGAATTAAAAATAAAAACGACAGAGTAGGTGAAAAATGAAAAATATAATACTAACAGGAGATAGACCAACAGGACGTCTTCATTTAGGACATCTTGTTGGATCACTTCGTGAAAGAGTAAAAATACAAGAATCTGGAAACTATGACGAAATGTATATTGAGATAGCAGATGCACAGGCAACAACAGATAACTATGGAAATATTGAAAAAGTAAAAAATAACATTCTAGAAGTTGCTCTTGACTATTTATCAGTTGGATTAGACCCTAAAAAGGTTACAATATTTATACAATCAGAAGTACCAGAATTAAGTGATTTAACATTTTATTATATGAACCTTGTAACACTTGCAAGATTAGAAAGAAACCCAACTGTAAAAGAAGAAATAAAGCTTCGTGGATTTAATGGAAGCATACCAGTAGGATTTGCAACATACCCAATAAGTCAAGCATCTGACATTACTGCATTTAATGCAAACATTGTTCCAGTAGGAGAAGATCAACTTCCAATGATAGAACAAACAAGAGAAATAGTAAGAAGCTTTAATAGATTATATGGCGAAACATTAGTAGAACCAAAAGCAGTGCTTCCACAAAATGAAAGATGTAAACGTCTTCCAGGAACAGATGGAAATGCAAAAATGAGTAAATCACTTGGCAACTGTATATACTTATCAGACACATCAGAAGATGTAAAGAAAAAAGTAATGTCAATGTATACAGATCCAAATCATGTTAAAGTATCAGATCCTGGAAAAGTAGATGGTAATCCAGTATTTATATACCTTGAAGCATTTAGTGAAGATCATCATTTTAAAGAATATTTTAAAGATGGTGAATATAAGAACTTAAATGAACTAGAAGACCACTATAAAAAAGGTGGACTAGGCGATGTAACAGTTAAGAAATTCTTATATTATGTAATAGAAGAAACATTAAAACCTATAAGAGAAAGAAGAGCATATTACGAAAAAGATATCAAAGGTGTATATAAGATGCTATTTGATGGAAGTGATAAAGCAAGAAAAACAGCTAGTGAAACATTACATAATGTAAAGAAAGCTATGGGACTTGACTACAGAAATGATGAAGAGCTTCTAAAAGAACAAATGATAAAATATAATAACAAATAACATTGACAATAAACTTTAAAAGTTATAATATTTAACTAATAAATACATACCTAAAATAGGTATGCTTTTTTCTAGGAGAAAGATATTTTAAGTCAGAAATAATAAGAAAAGAAGATATAAAAACTTATGTAAAGAAATAATCATAAATAAGATAAAAAGAGAGGCTAAAAATACTAGAATTAGTAAATATTGTGTTTATAGCATAAAAGTGCTATAATATATGGAAGTCCGGAGGGGTATTATGAAATTTTATGAATATTTTGAAAGTTATGGTAAACTGCCAACATTTAGACTTGAAAACGAAATAGATAATATGGTATCATTTGGTAAGAATAAACCATCATCTAGACCTATATATACAAAAAAAGGTAAAAAAGCAATTGCAGCACTTATAAAATTAGAAAAAGAAAATAACCATTCATGGTATGAAGAACTTAAAGAAAGATCAGAAAAACATCCAAATGATCTAGCACTTTTCTATAGAGGTAATAAAATAACATTTAAAGAAATGTTTGAAAAAGCAGATATGGTTGCAAAATCTTTAAAAGAATCAGGTGTAAATGAGTTTGATACAGTTCCATGCGCACTTTCAAATACACCAGAACTTGTATATCTTTTGCTAGCTGTAAACAAAATAGGAGCTAAAATAAACTTATTTGGCAGCGACTTTGATAGTGATTATATGAGTAAAATATTAGATGAGTGTACAAATAAAGTATTATTTGCAACAGATGATGTATATGAAAATATTAAAAATGTAACAGATAAAAAGAATTATAAAAATAAAGTTATAATATCACTTGCAGATTCACTTCCAAAAGATCCATCAAAATGTGATGAGTATGAACCATCATTAAAGGATGAATATTACTTTGAAAATTATGTAGCTACTTATAAAAAAGACGATGCAAAGATAAAAAGCTTTAATGAATTTTTAGAATATGGAAAAAACTATAAAGGAGAAACTCTAAAGAAGAGTATGCTTGATACTGAATTTCTAGAAACATATACAAGTGGTTCAACATCTAAAGGACATCCAAAAACACTTGTACATTCAAATAGAAGTTTAATAGTAAGTGGTAGATTTCATGATTCGGAATTATCAGGAAATCCTGATCTTAAAGGAATGAGAGGACTTGCACACATACATCCAGAATCAAATACTGATGTAATAACATGCATATCAGATAATTTAATGCAAGGATGGAGTGTCGCTCTAGAGCCAGTATACAACAAACAACATGCATTAACATCAATTGTACTTAATAAACCAACTTATCTAAATATGACAACAAGCTTTTTAATAGAAGCATCAAAAGAATACTTGATTGATAAGAAATTTAATGGAAGAAAATTACCTTTCTTATTTGTATGCTTCGCAGTTGGTGAGAAAGTAATGCCTGGTGAAGAAAAATTAATAAATGAATTTTTAAGAAAATCAAAAGCAGGTAGTGGAATAAAAATTAATGGATTTTCTCTTCCATATACAACACTTTGTGTTGGAGGAGGAGACTGTGAGCATGGAGGAATATACTATTCACTATGGAGAAGTCTTCAAGAAAAAATAAATTATCCTAGATTAAAATATCATAAATTTGGACTAATGCCAGAAGCCTATGTTTCTGTAACAGCACTTAAACCAAATGAAGATGGAACGTATAGGGAATGTGACTACAATGAACCTGGATACATTGCAGCAAACTCATCAACTAACTTTAAATACTATAAAGGAAATAAAAAAGAAACAGAAAAACTTATATTAAGAGATGATAGAGGAAGAGACTGGCTTTCTTCAAATGTATATGGTTACATTGATAATTTAGGTGGAGTACATGTAAAGGGAAGAGTAGAAGATGTTATAACACTTGAAAATAAATCCATACCAAAATTTGAAATAGAAGAAGAAGTATGCAAAGATACTAAAAACATTCTCTCATGTACACTATCAAATTCAAATGTAAATGATGAAGAATATTACATATTAAATATTGAAATGCAGCCAAATAAGAAAGCAAGTACAAAAAAGATAATGCAGTCAGTATATTCAAGAATAGAAAAGAAATTTGGATATGGTATTGCAAGCAATATGTACTTTAGAATTATTGATAATAAAACGTCATTCCCACTAAAACCAAGTGGAAAAAGGAATTCACTTGCACTTTCAGAAATGGGAATAGAAAAGGTAAGAGACATAAATGGAAATAAATTATCATCAAATAAGAGTGTAAAGACATATAAAAAAATATAAAAACTAGCGTTTATCACTAGTTTTTTTGTTATAATAATACTTAAGGTGGTGCATTTTATGGAGTGGTTATTTGGAATAAGCTTAGTATATCTAATACTTATTATGGTAATATATTTTGCTAAAAATAAAGTAAAAAACTATGATACAAAAATTTATAGTCTGATATTAATAATAAATTTTATAGGACTCTTGATTGACAGCTTACAATTATATTTTTCATCAAAAAATATGAGTATATTATTTTTAAAAGGAATGAATAAACTATTCTTATGTTATGTAATTATATGGTCATCAGTATTCTCATTATACGTATTTAGTAATGGTGCAAAAAACTATGAAAAAATAAAAAAGTCATTAATAATCTCATCATTTATAGTTTCACTTTTAGTAATATTATTACCAGAAAATTATAAATATACAAATTCTCATGTTCCATATGTTGAAGGACCAGCAATAATTCTCTGCTACTTATATGTTGTTGTACTAATATTTATAATGATATTTACAACAATTAACAAAATAAAAACAAAGAATGAAAATATAAAGAAAAAAAAATTTATACCACTTTTTGCATTCATGATAATTGGAATGATAACATCAATAATACAGATGAATTATCCATCATTACTTTTGACAACACCAGTAGAAACTTTTATAACAATACTAACATATTTCTTTATTGAAAATCCTGATATGAAACTTGTAAATAGTCTTGAATATGCAAAAGATTGTGCAGAAAAAGCAAATCGAGCAAAAAGTGACTTCTTATCATCTATGTCTCATGAGATAAGAACTCCACTTAATGCAATAGTAGGATTTTCAGAAGACATTTGTGATAATCTAGATGGAGCAAATGAAACTATAAAAGAAGATGCAGGATACATTCAAGATGCATCTAAAACACTACTTGAAATAGTAGGGAATATACTTGATATAAATAAAATTGAAAGTAATAAAATGGAAATAATAGATGAACCATATGACTTTAAACATGAAATAGAATCCCTTGCAAAAATAGATTCAGTAAGAATTGGAGAAAAACCAATAGACTTTAAATGTAATATATCAGAAGATGTACCAGATAAATTAATAGGTGATAAAGGAAAAGTAAAAGAAATAGTAAATAATTTGCTTACTAATGCTTTTAAATATACAGAAAAAGGATATGTAAGATTAAATGTAAAATGTATAAATAAAGATGATGATTGTACATTAATAATAACAGTAGAAGATACAGGAAGAGGAATAAAAGCTGAAAATATAAATAGATTATTTACAAAATTTGATAGATTAGATGTAGAAAGAAACACTACTGTAGAAGGAACAGGACTTGGACTTGCAATAACAAAAGAATTAGCAGAACTCATGGATGGCAAAATAAACGTACAATCAACATTTGGTAAAGGTTCTATATTTATGGTAATGATACCACAAAAAATAGATAGAGAAGAAAAAATGACAACAATAGTAATGCATGAAGCAGGAGAATATACAAAAGAAGCAACTAGTGAAATTAAAATAACAGAAGTAAAAGAAGAAAAAAAGCAATCACCAAGTGTTCAGGGGAAAAATATATTATTAGTGGATGATAATAGATTAAATTTAAAAGTTGCAGAAAGAGCATTAGAAGATTTCAACTTTAATATAGATGAAGCAATGAATGGTCGTGATGCAGTAGAAATGTCAAAGAAAAAGAAGTACGATTTAATATTAATGGACATAATGATGCCAGAAATGTCAGGAGAGTCTGCATTAAATGAATTGAAAAAAGATCCTCTATTTAATGTGCCAGTAATAGCATTAACTGCAGATGCAGTGGCAGGTGCAGGAAAAAAATACATAGAAGAAGGATTTGCAGATTATATTGCAAAACCATTTAAGAAAGAAGAAATAACAGAAAAAATAAATAAAATATTTGCAAATAAAAATGAGGTTGAATCACTTTAACCTAATTTTTATTTTACATTATTGTTAATAAAAATATAATATGATAAAATTAATATTATAGTAGAAAGGTAAGAGATTATGATGGAAAAGTTAAAAGAAATATTAAAAGATAAGAAAAC
>ONSL01000040.1 GCA_900320505.1 uncultured Eubacteriales bacterium | reverse complement strand
ACATCAATTGAATAAGTTATATAATTACAAACAAAAACGAGAATATTTTCCCGTTAATGTTTAAAAATTTTTGAGACATTTTCCTAAATTATTGACACATTTTAAAGAATAAATTTACATTTTTTTACATAAAAAAGACACCATTAGAGGTGTCATAATGTTTATATTTATTTATCAATTACTTCAACTTTCATGGAGTTAGTTGTTTTAACATTTTTTATGCTTGGGAATCCACCAGTTATTACTAGGATATCACCTTTTGTTAATCCTAACATATTTTTAGTAGAATCAACTGCACTATCGATAACTTCATCCATTGTGTCAAATTTCTTGTCTAATACTGGATATACTCCATAGTTAAGAGCAAGTCCATGAGCGACATCTTCAGAAACACATGGTGCAACTATTACACTCTTTGGTTTTAAATTACTTATTCTGCTTGCTGTATAACCACTTATTGTTGCTGCAACTATTGCTTTAGCATTTAATGAGTTAGATGCATCAATTACTGCTCTTCCTATTGCTTCTGTTACATCATTTTCATCATCATAGTTAAATTTATGAGAATAATCATATTGATTTTCTGCTTCACTTGCTATACGTGACATATATTTAACTGCTTCTATAGGATATGCACCCATTGTTGTTTCTCCTGAAAGCATTATTGCATCACAACCATCTAATACTGCATTAGCGATATCAGATACTTCTGCACGTGTTGGACGAGCAGCTGTATACATTGATGCAAGCATTTCTGTTGCAACTACACATATCTTACATTTCTCACGACACTTTTTGATTATCATCTTTTGATATGTTGGAAGTTTTTCCATTGGTACTTCTACTCCTAGATCTCCACGAGCTACCATAATACCATCAGATAAATCAATTATTTCATCTATATTTTCAATACCTGTTTGTGTTTCAATCTTTGATATTATCTTCATTTCAGGACGTCCAAATTCTTTAAGTAATTTTCTTAAATCTTTAACGTCTTGTGGAGTTGATACAAATGATGCTGCAAGGAAGTCTCCTTTATGTTCGCAAGCATATTTTATATCAATTCTATCTGCTTCATTTATAAATGGCATACCAAGATTTACTCCAGGAACGTTTACACCACGACGTGATTTAATTGTTCCACCTGCAAGTATCTTACAAGTAAGTCCTTTACTATCTTTCTTTTCAACTACTAATCTTAGTAATCCATCATCTATTAGGATATTATCCCCTTCGTTTATGTTATCAATTACTTCTGGATGATTAAATCCTATTTCTTTTTCAGTTCCTAATTTGTTTTCCTTTGAAATTAAGATTTCATCTCCTGCATTTAAAGTGATATAATCTCCTTCAAAATCAGTAGTTCTTAAATCTGGTCCCTTTGTATCAAATAATAGACCAATGTTGCATCCTTCTTCTTCATTGAAGTATCTAACATCTTCTTCAACCATTTTCTTTTCTTCAGGTGTTGCATGAGAAAAGTTACAACGAGCGACATTCATTCCACTCTTAATCATTTCTCTCATTACATCTTTGTCATAACTAGCTGGTCCAATGCTACATATTATTTTTGTTTTTTTCATATTTACATCTCCTCTTTGAATAGCTATTTAATTATATAACAAAAAAGGATAGAAGTAAACCCATCCTTTAATTTTTTGGTGTTGCAACTACTGTTACATTACTTGAATTTTTTCCTTCTAGAGATCCTGATGAATCATCTAAAATTGTATATCCATCACTTGGACCATATGGAGATTGTGGACATATAAATTTATGATCTGCAATATATATTTTTCCATTTCCATCTGTACAGTAATGTCTATATGCTGTTGTGTTGTAATGATGATGTACATTGCAGTACCAATCTACAGTTGATATTATTGTATTTCCACGAATGTTGCAAGTGTCTTTTGGAATTGGAGATGGGCAATTTGTTCCAGTACAGCTTTTGCTTACATCCTTGACCTCACATGTAAAGAAAGAGCCAAATGTCGATGTATATGTTCTTGTTCCTTTCTTAGTTCCGCTTCCACATTCTGCAGAGCATGGACCCCATGATGTTGTATAATCTGTTTCAGTACATTTATCAACGTATACGTTTGCAACTCTTGCATCACACTCTATTGTATTTCCTGCAACATCCTTTATTGTATATGCTGGAATAGTTGATGTTTTGGTGTTTGTATTAAATGTTATACTTCCGCCATTGTAACTACTATCACATCCATGTTCATCAGTACAACCAAATTTTATTTTTCTATTATTTTTTGTCCATGTTTTACTATCACCACTATGTGTACATTTTGGATTTGTCTTATCTATTCTTACTCTTTTTTTTGGACATTCATTTGATACATTTCCTGCATTATCGTATACTCTGCCTGTAGAATACAATTCATCTGTTTCTTCAGATATTTCTTTTTCTACTTGTGAATTAAGACATCCACTTGATACTCTGTTACTTTCTGGATCTTTACAATTACCAAATACTTTTACGCTTTGATTTGTCCATGATGTGTTTCCTCCTGTTGTTTCACATACTGGATTTGTCTTATCTATTTTTACTTCTTGATCTGCATCACAATAAGTTTCATTTCCTGCATTATCATAAACAGTTCCTGGAGAATATTTATCATTTGTTTCATAAGTTATTGTTCTTGATGTATTCCTTAATGGTCCAGAATTTTGATAATTTGTTCCTAAGTCATCATATGCTGTTCCATATATTGTTACATTTTGATTTGTCCATTTGCTGCTTCCACCGCTTCCTTCACATCTTGGAGGTATGTTATCTTGTTTATATGTATATCTTTTTGTTTCACATTTATTTCCATTTTCATCATATGCAACCATATATATTCTATATGTATGCGATAATGTATTTGGAAACGATAGTTCTTTATTATTTGTTGCATTTGATATTACTTTAGTATATCTATTTTCATCATCACTATCAGTTTGCAAGTATACGTCATAAGATATTATTCCACCACTTACATTAAATCTAAATCTATATGCACCCTTATGCCACTCATTTTCATTTAATGTTTGATATCCATATCCTTCATTATACTCTGCAGTCAAGCTTATATTATCACAATTAAAATTATAGTTTAATATATAGTCTTTACTTGTTTTTTCTGTTTTGTTTCCTAAAGCATTTATTACGTATGTTTTTATAAAGTATGTTCCTTTTGTATTTAGTTTTACATTTATACTATTTCCTTTATATTTCTTGTAATTAGTTACGCCACCTATTACTTCTTCAGTATTACTTTCTCTTTTATATATTTCATATTTATAATTATATATAGGTACTCCATTATCTATAAGATTTATTTTTATATTAATGTCTTTATCTAAGTTATTTTCTCCTCCATCAGGAGTATATTCTACATCTGGTTTTATATTTTCTTTTCCAGTTAGATTATCTTTACTTTTATCTGTACAAACACCACATGAAAGTAAATATGAATATTCATAACTTTTAGTTCCTGTCTTTACAACTATTACTTTGCTGTTATCTAAATCACATGGTTTATTGTCATAATCTGTTAGTTTATCTATGTATTTTTCTTCTATTAATTTTCTTGCTGTTACTTCAGCTTTATCTCCTATTTCTTTTGGAACAAGTGTAAACCTGTCATTAAAGTATTCTTTTGCCATACTGTTTAACGTATCAGCATTTGATTTGCAATATTCATTATGACCATTTGTTATACTTTTTCCTACTCCATTAATAATTGCAAGCATAGAAAGCATTGCAAGTATTAGTACTACTGCAATTATCTCTATTAAAGTGAAACCTTTATTATTCATATTATACCTTCTTACTCTATGTATAACATTTTACAAAAATGAACATTTTTTTACAATAGAAAAAGAACTATTTATTTCCATAATAGTTCTTTATGAATTTATCTCTATATTCTAATATGTTATCATCTTTTATTGCTTTTCTTAAGTCTTCTGTAAGACGTGTTAAAAATCTTATATTATGAATTGAAAGTAATCTTGCTCCAAATACTTCATCAGATCTTATTAGATGATTTATGTATGCTCTTGTGTAATTTTCACATGCATAGCAGTCGCAGCCTTCTTCTACCGGCGTAAAATCTTCTTTATATCCTGCATTTCTTAGATTTATTTTTCCATTAAATGTTAGAGCATGTCCATGTCTTGCAAGACGAGTTGGTGATACACAATCAAATATATCTACTCCTCTTATTACGTTTTCTATTATATCTACTGGATCTCCTACTCCCATTAGATAGCGCACTTTGTCTTCTGGAAGGTACTTGCATGAGTATTCAACTTGTTTATACTGAAGTTCTTTTGACTCTCCTACTGCAGTTCCTCCAATTGAATATCCATCAAAATCCATCTTAACGAGTTCTTCTACACAATGCTTTCTTAAATCTTCATATTCAGCGCCTTGTACTATTCCAAAGAGTGACTGATTAGGATTATTAAAGACATCTTTTCCTCTTTTTGCCCATCTTATCGTTCTTTCAACACTTTTTTCTACATACTCTCTTGTATGAGGAAAACCAACGCATTCGTCAAAACTCATTGCAATATCACTATCAAGTTTATTTTGAATTTCGATTGATTTTTCTGGAGTCATTAGCATTTTATCTCCATTATATATATTTTTAAAGTATACTCCTTCTTCTGTTATATCTTTTGGTTTTGCTAGAGAAAAGACTTGAAATCCGCCTGAATCTGTAAGTATTGCTTGATCCCAATTCATAAATTTATGAAGTCCTCCAGCATGCTTTATTACATCTGCACCTGGTTTTAACCATAAATGATACGTATTTGCAAGTATTATTCCAGAGCCACATGCTTTTACTTCTTCTGGAGATAGAGTTTTAACTGTTGCTTGTGTTCCAACCGGCATAAACATTGGTGTTTCAAATGTTCCATAGTTTGTCTCTATCTTTCCAAGTCTTGCTTTTGTATGTCTTTCTTTCTTTACTAAATCGTATTTTATTTTCATGATTCACCTACTTTATAAACATTGCATCGCCAAATGAAAAGAATCTATATTTTTCTTTTACAGCATGATTATATGCTCTCATTATATTGTCTTTTCCTGCAAGTGCTGAAACAAGCATTACAAGTGTTGATTTTGGAAGATGGAAGTTTGTAATTAGTGCATCTATTCCTTTAAATTTAAATCCTGGATATATAAATATATCTGTCCATCCACTTGTTTCTTTAAACTCATCATTATCTTTCATTATTGTTTCAAGTGTTCTGCAACTTGTTGTTCCAACTGCAATTATTCTTCCACCATTTTTTCTTACATCATTTAGTGTATCTGCAACTTCTTTTGTCATCATATAGTATTCACTATGCATTTTATGATCTTCTATTTTTTCTTCGCTTACTGGTCTAAATGTACCTAAACCTACATGAAGTGTTATATAACATATCTTTATTCCTTTTTCTTTTATTTTCTCTAAAAGCTCCTTTGTGAAATGAAGTCCTGCAGTAGGAGCGGCAGCTGATCCTAGTTCACGTGCATATACTGTTTGATAAAAGTCTTGCTTATCTTTTGGAAGAGATTTATGTATATATGGTGGAAGTGGCATATTTCCAAGCTCATCAAGTACTTCTAGGAATATTCCTTTATATTCAAATTTGAAATTTCTTATTCCTTCGTCTTCTACTTTTGTACAAGTACATTTTAATTTTCCATTTCCAAAGTCTACTACTGTTCCTTCTTTTATTCTTCTAGCTGGCTTTGTAAGGCACTGCCATTCATCATGTCCTAAATCCTTTAATAAAAGTACTTCTATGCTTGCTCCTGTTTCTTCTTTTGTTCCTATAAGACGAGCTGGAAGTACTTTAGTATCATTAAGTACTAAAGCATCTCCTTTATTTAAGTAATCTATAATATCATAAAATTTTTTATCTTCATACTCTCCAGTTTTCTTATCAAGTACAAGTAGTTTTGCTTCATCTCTTTTTTCAAGTGGATCTTGTGCTATTAATTCTTCTGGTAAATTGTAATCAAATTCTTCTAATGTCATAATAACCTCCAAACATGCTTAATTATAACAAATATAGTACTTTTTTTAAAGTACTATATCACATATTAATGCTTTATGGTCACTTAATTTATTTCCAATGACCTTTACATTTTTATATTCCATATATTTACTTACAAATACAAAGTCTAATATTTCATTTTTATATGTAGATGATGTATTCTCAACTAATTTCATATCTATTTTAGAAAGTTCTTCTTTAAAATATTTTAAATCTGATGATTCTTTTCTTAAGTTTAAATCTCCTATAAGTATTGTTGGAATATTTTCTTTTTCTATTATTTTTATTAGTTTTTTAAATTCTAAACGTTTTACAAAATGATATTTATAAAGTGCTAGATGTGTATTTATTATTCTAATTATTTTTCCGTTTGCATTATATACTGCAACTGTTGCTATCCTTGGTATAAAAGAGTTTAAAACTGGTAAGTGATATGTTTTTTCTCTTACTGCTTCATACTTTGAGTATATAGGATTATATTCATTATATTTTGAATTTATTATCATTCTTGGTTTTCCAATAATCTTATCAAATTTATTATATAATTCTTTTACTACTTCTTGCATTCCAATTATATCTATACTATATGTTTTAATAAATTTTGATAGTTTATTATAGTACTCATCTATGTTTTCATTTTCTTTTAAATAAAAATTTTGTACATTAAATGTTGATATTCTCATATTAATCCTTCTCCTCATGTTTTAGTTTGGGATGGCATTCTTTTTCACTACATACTTCTGGTTCTGTTTCAAGTATTGCATGACAAATATTATCTTCTTCAAGTGTTTTTCTTATCTTTTTCTTTATAGATTCTATATCTTTTTCTTTTGATACTATGTGCATTGTTGCATAATTATTTATTCCATCTATACTCCATACATGAATATGGTGTACATCATCTATTCCTTTTATTTTTAATATATCCTTTTTTATTTTTTCTATATCAACATTCTTGGGTGTCTTTTCAAGGAAAAGATCTGTTATTTCTTTTAGATTTTTTAAGGTATTTATAAGTATAAATGTACTAACACATATGCTTAATATTGGATCTATTATTCTAATATCTGTAAAGTTCATAAGTATTGCTCCTAAAAGCACTACAATCCAACCTAGTACATCTTCAAGCATATGGAGGTTTACTGACTTTTGATTAAGTGAGTCTCCATCTTTTGTTTCAAATGCTGCGATAAAGTTTAAAATGACTCCTATTATTCCTAACAATATCATACCACTATAGTTAATTTTTACTGGATTCATTATTCTTTTAATTGCTCCTATTATTACAAGAATTGAGCCTACAATAAGTATTACTGTTGTAATTAAGCCTCCTAAAACTGAATATCTAATATATCCATATGTATGAGTTTTATCTGCTTTTTTCTTGCTCTTCTTTTCTAGAAAATAGGATATTCCAATTGATGCTGCATCTCCCATGTCATGTACTGAATCTGAAAGTATTGCAACTGATCCTGTAAATAATCCTCCAAAAAATTCAAATACTGAAAATCCTAAATTAAGTATAAATGCTACTAATATATTTTTTTCTGTTTTCATGATTCCTCCACATGTTCTAAAGAAATTTCAAATACTTTTGTTACATGGTCGTCTTTTAATGAGTATCTAACTTCTTTGCCTATTTTTCTATTTTTTATCAGATTATTTTCTTTAAGTATTTTTAACTGATGTGAAACAGCTGATTTTGTCATTTTAAGAGTTGCTGCTATATCGCATACACACATTTCATTTTCTGTTAAAAGAAAAAGTATCTTTGCTCTTGTTCCATCTCCCATTAATTTGTGAAAGTTTACGAGTCTTTTGAATACATTTTCTTTTGGCATAGCTTTTTTAGCTTTGTCTACTATATCTTCATGTATTATGTTGCAATCGCATTTATTACATTTGCATTCCATTTTCTTTTCTCCCATTCAGATTTATTATAGTTGAATTTCTATTCAACTGTCAATACTTATATAGACATATTTCGACCTTTTTGATACAATAAAGTTTATGAAGAATTTGATGAATAAAAAATTTATTATTTGTGTTATCCTTGCATGTGCTGCAAGTCTAATCTTTATTTTTGTATCTATTAAATTATATGATAAGTATAGATACGATCATGCAACAATTGATATAAAATATTATGATTATGTTGATAATAAGGATGATTCTTACGTAAAGCTTGAAGTATACAAAGACTATTCTATTAGAGATATTATCAAGAGTATAAATGGAAAGCTTATAGATGGCAATCAAAAGATTAATACAGATGAACTTGGAGAAAAGAATGTTTCTTATCAGTATATTAACGATGAAAATATTAAACTTGATATAAATGTTAAAGTTAAAGTAGTTGATTCTGAGGCACCACTTCTTTATTCTAACGATAGAAAAGCAGTTTATGTTGGAAGTAAAGATGAACTAAAAAATGAGCTTTTCTGCGGTGATAACTATGATGATAAACCTAAATGCAGTATTGAAGGAAATTATGATTTAAATGAGGCTGGTGTTTATCCTATCACACTTAAGGGAGAAGATTCATCCCACAACAAATCAGAAAAAAAGATAAATCTAGTTGTTAGAGAAAAGTCAAAAAATGATAGTAGCAACACTAGCAGTAGCAAAGGCAGTATTACCGGAACAAATTTCAATTATTATAAAGATATGTATACTTCTTCTAATAGTATACTTGGAATTGATGTTTCATACTGGCAAGATGATATTGATTTTGAAAAAGTTAAAGCAGCTGGTGTTAATTTCGTTATGATTAGGGTTGGTTATCAAAAAGGTTTTAAAGGAGAATATGCTGAGGATAAAAAGTTTAAGGAATATATTGAAGGATTCAATAAAGTAGGAATTCCAGTTGGTATATATTTCTTCTCATATGCTCATTCAAAAAGTGAAGCACTTAGGGAAGCTAAATGGACTGTTAATAAGATTAAAAAATATAAGGTTGATTTTCCTGTTGTATTTGATTGGGAAAACTGGAATATGTATAATGAATTTAATTTAAGTTTTTATCATCTAACTGAAATTGCAAATACATATATGAATTATATTGAAAAAGCTGGTTACACTCCTATGCTTTATTCATCAAAGAATTATCTTGAAAATATTTGGATGAATAAAGATTATGATACATGGCTTGCACATTATACTGCTAACACTGATTATAAAGGTGATTTTAGAATGTGGCAGATATCTGAAAAAGGTATTGTTGATGGCATTGATAATAACAACGTTGATATTGATATTTACTTTAGAAAAAAATAAGAGAAGCTCAAATGCTTCTCTTTCCTTGCAAGATTTTTTTAACTATGGTTTTATATTTTTTATTTCTTCTTCTGTTAAACCAGTTATATCAGATATTTCTTTAATATCATATTTTTTATTGAGCATATTCTTAGCTGTCTTCCTAATGCCTTTTTCTTCAGCATGCTTTAAATCATAATTTCTTATGAACTCTGCATCCTTTTCTGCATCATATTCTCCTAGTACTCTACCATTCTTTGAATAATTACTCATAAATTTGAATACACCTCCAAGTAATTTATCATTACCTATTATTTTCTTATATTCTTCTTCA
>ONSL01000037.1 GCA_900320505.1 uncultured Eubacteriales bacterium | reverse complement strand
TTTCATTGCAAGTGATGTAATGCTTACATCTACTCCTGTTGGATCAGGTTTTGTAACTGTTACATTACATGTTGCTTTTTCTCCATCTTTTGCTGTTGCAGTAATTACTGCATCTCCTTCTCCTGTTCCTGTTACATTTCCATCTGAATCCACTGTTGCAATACTGGTATCACTAGACTTCCATGATACTCTTTTATCACTTGCATTATCTGGCTTTATTGTGGCTTCTAGTTTTTCTGTTTCATTTTGTTTTATTGTTATTTTTGTCTTATTTAATGTTATATTTTCTGCATCTATTACGTCACTACCTATACCATATACATTTACTCTTACTGTGAAGAATCTTGATTCATCATTTACTTTATAGTCTTTTGATACCCACATTCTTAATCTATAATAATATGTTTGCTCTCTACTTGTTGTTCCAGTATCAAGTACCATTTCTCCTGTTTTGGCTCCAAATTTGTCATCTTCAATTATTGGTACATAACCTGTTGGATTAACTATTGCATCATAATTTGTTTTGTCTGTACTCTTCTCTAAATAAAGTCTAACGTCATCATTACCTAGAGTTGACGATGCATCTTTTTCTGCTGTTACTTCATATGCTATTGCTTGTTTATTGGTTGCTTTTATGTACACAGTAAAATCAAATACATTATCTCCCGTTGTTAATTTCATTCCTTTTTCATCTTCTAGTGGCATAGCATTTTCCAAACTTATTTTGTTTGTTCCTTCTGTATATGTCATTGTTACAGTTTCTGTTGATATACTATTTACTAAATTTCCTATTCCTGCATAATTAAATACTGCATAGCTTATCCCTAGTATTAATACTACTAGTACTATTGCAAATAATCCTACTAATATTTTTTTATTTTTCATATTAATATTTTTAGCATCTTTCATATCCTTATACCTCTTATTATAGATTTTAACATATTTAATTTTTGTATTCAATATTTGTATTCTTTATTTGTACTAGTTTTTATTAATATATAAATTATTCTATTTTAATAATAAAATATTTTAGAGAGGTTATTGTAATATGAAAGAATTTAGTCCAAGCAAAAAGAATAGAATTAACGATAAAGTTATTATTTCAATTAGAATGGAATCAAGTAAGATTGAAAGAATAGATGAAGTTGCAGATATGATTGATTTAAGTAGAAATGAATTAATTAATCAGTGTATTGATTATGCTCTTAGTAATCTTAAGATTTCTGATAAGAAAAAAGTAAATAATTAATTTTTTTAAAATATATCAAATTTGCATTTTCTTCTGTCATTTTTGCATTTCTGCACGTAAAAATTGCAAAACTGCTAGAGAAAATTGCATTTCTGCACGTGAAAATTGCATTTTGCCTTTTTGCACTCCTTTTTTTATTGTGATATAGTATCTCATCGAAAGGAGCAAAAGCATTATATTTTATATAATCACGTGTGTTTTATACCTCACCCCTTTTTAAATATTTATCGGTACTCTTGTTATGCTTTTCTCTTTTCAAAAAAATATCAGATAATGTTTATCTGATATTTTTATTTTTAATTTTTTTCTGCAAAGTATTTAGCAGTTCTTACCATTTGATTTGAATAACTATATTCATTGTCATACCATGCAACTACTTTTACTAGTTGTCCATCATCTGTTGTTAATACGTTTGTAAGTAGTCCATCAACTACTCCACCATGTGTATCTCCTAATATATCACTTGATACTATAGGCTCTTCTGTATATCCTAGTGTTTCGTTTATATTATGTTTTAATGCCTTATTTACTTCTTCTTTTGTTACTTCTTTTTCTAGTTTTAATACAAGATCAATTACTGATCCATCTGGTACTGGAACACGCATTGCCATTCCATCTAGTTTTCCATCTAGTTCTGGAAGTACTTTTCCTATTGCACTTGCTGCTCCAGTTGAAGTTGGTACTATATTTTCTGCTGCAGCACGGCCACGTCTTGAATATATTCCTTTTTTATGTGGAATATCTAGTGTTGCTTGATCGTTTGTGTATGCATGTACTGTTGTCATGAATCCACTTTTTATTTTAAAGTTATCGTTTATAACTTTAAGAACTGGAGCTAGACAGTTTGTTGTACATGATGCTGCTGATATTATTCTTTCATTTCCTGTTAATACATCATTGTTGACATTGAATACTACTGTTTTTACATCTTTTGCTGGTGCACTTATTATTACTTTTTTAGCTCCTGCATCTATATGTGCTTGTGATGCTTCTCTTGATGTAAAGTGTCCAGTACATTCAAATACTATATCGATTTCTAATTTTTTCCATGGCAAGTTTCTTGGATCTGTTTCCTTATAAACCTTTATTTCTTTTCCATCTACTACTATTCCATCTTCTGTATTTGTTATGTTCTTATCATATTTTCTATGTGATGTATCATATTTAAGTAGATATGCTAAATCTTCTGGGTTTGTTAAATCATTTATTGCAACTACATCGAAGTCATTATCTTCATTCATTATTCTATAAACTAATCTTCCTATTCTTCCAAATCCGTTAATTGCTACTCTTATCATTTTATCATTCCTTTCTAATCTTTAAAGCAAGAGCCACCAATAAATTCTCTTATTATTGAGTCATCTGGTACTGCATCTGCTGGTACTTCCAAAAAGTTTCTTAAGAAGTTTAATAATCTTTTTGCTTCATCATAATATATGCTTGTTTCATCTATCTTATACAGAAGTGGTTCAACGTATGTTTTTATAACTCCTATTTCATAAAGCATTGATGTATTTAATGTATAGTCTGATTCATCTTGATATGGGAATATGTATTTTTCTTCTCCTCTTCTTACGTCATCCCATGCATTTATTGTATATTCTGCTGTTTTTCCTCTTGTTTTTTGATCACGTACTATTCTTCTTAAAAGTCTATTATCTGTTGTTGATACTCTATTATGATTATCTATATTTAGTTCTGTTAAAGGGCATACGTATATTTTAAATTTTTTATCTCTTTCAACTTTTGTTAATACTTTATTATCAAGTGCATGTATTCCTTCTATTACTAGTACTGCTCCTTCTTCCATCTTTTCTTTTCTTGTAAATTCTTTTTTACCTTCTACAAAGTTATATACAGGTAGTGTTACTTCTTTTCCTTCTACTAGTTCTTTTATAGATCTATCAAATAGTGGTATATCTACTGCTTCTAGACATTCAAAATCAAATTTGCCATCTGCTCCTTTTGGAGTTAGGTCTCTTTCTACAAAGAAGTCATCCATAGAAAGTACAAGTGGTCTTAGTCCAAGACTTCTTAATGACATGCATAGCTTTTTTGAACTTGTTGTTTTTCCACTTGATGATGGTCCTGCCATTAATACTACTTTTTTTCTTTCTTCTTTTATTCTTTTTGCAAGTTCTAATATTTCACTATTAAAGTTATTTTCACACATTCTTATTAAATCATCTATTTTGCCATCTGATACTATCATGTTTAAGTCTGATGCATTATGTACTCCTAGTGTTGTGTTCCAGTTAAGTGATGTATTAAATGCATTTATCATACTTTCATGTACATGATATTCTGGTATTTCTCCACCGGAATATATCGTTGGGAAACGAAGTACTAATGAGTTGTTATCAATAAATGTCAAATCAAATTTACGAAGGCATCCTGTTTCTACTGGCATTTTTGTATAGAAGTAATCATAACATGATCCAAGTTTATATAGTGTTACATATGTATTTGTATTATATTTTAGGTTTAATGCTTTTGATTCATTCCCTATTGTTTTATAATACTTTATTGCATCCATTCTTGATACTGTTATTTTCTTTATTCTTCTATTTTCTCCTGCTATTTCTAACATTTTATTTTTTATATCAAGTAGTATTTCTTGTGTTATATTAAAGTTTGTTCTTATATAAAGTCCCTTATCTATTGAGTGCTCTACTATTATGTCGCTTGCAGATTCAAACATTTCTTTTACTGATACATATAACAAAAATACTAGACTATTTATATATGCACGTGATCCTTCTTTAGTGTCATAAGAAAGCAACTCCAATGTTCCATCTTTTATAGGTTCATTTAACTCTTTCGTTTCACCTTCTTGTTTTGCAAGTAATATTGGATTTCTTGATGTATATCCTATCTCTGCTAGAAAAGCTTCTATCGTTTTTGCATTTGTAATATATTCTTTACCATCTATATATATTTTTGCCACTTTCCCACTTCCTATTCTTCTTTTTTAGTATAACATATTTTGACGAATTATTATATGTATATTTTTGCCTTATTTACACTAAAATAATAATGGTGATAAAAATGAATATAGTTCCTATGGTTTTTGATAAGGATAAGGATGGAGAGAAGTGTTTTGATATTTATTCAAAGCTTCTTGATAATAGAATAATTATTTTATCTGGTGAGATTGATAGTAGTGTTGCAAATACTGTTATTGCAGAACTTTTGTATTTAGATTCTCTTTCACATGATACTATTTATCTTTATATTAATTCTCCTGGAGGTGATGTTGACTCTGGTCTTGCAATATATGATACTATGAGATTTATTAAAAGTGATGTATCAACTATTGGTATGGGACTTGCTGCTTCAATGGGGGCTTTCTTACTTGCAACTGGAGAGAAAGGTAAAAGATGTGCACTTAAAAATGCTGATATTATGATTCATCAAGTTTTAGGTGGTTGTTCTGGTCAAGCTTCTGACATAAAGATTCAAACTGAACATATTTTAGAGCTTAAAAAAAGGCTTAATACTATTTTAAGTAAAGCCACTTCAAAAAGTTTAAAGATTATTGAAAAGGATACTGATAGAGATTATTATTTAAATGCTAATGAAGCTTTAGAGTATGGTTTAATCGATAAGGTTATCTAAATTTATCGCTTATTTCTTTTATTTTTCTAAATCTATGGTTAAGTCCTGATTTTGTTATTTTAACTCCTGCTTCCATTTCTATTATTTTGCTTAATTCTTTTAAGCTTGCTTCTGGATATTTCTTTCTATAGATTGCAACTAGTTTAAGTTTTTCATCTAAACTTTCTAGACTTATATTTTTTTCTATTAAGTTTATGTTTTCTAGCTGAGATATTCCTGCATCTACTACTTTATCTATGTTTGCTTGTTCACAGTTGTTAAGACGATTTGTCTTATTTTTTTCTTCATGATATACTCTTACATTTTCGTAGTATAATACTGCATTACTTGCATGTATTAGTTTTAGAAAATCACTTATTTTTTCTGCTTCTTTAAGATATATCATATATCCTTTATCACGACTTAATATTTTAGCATTTAAGTCAAATATGTTTAGTAGTTTTTGTACTTCTACTGCTTCTTCTTTTTCTCTTATTTTAAATTCTAGATGGTATCCACTTTGGGGATCATTTATACTACCACTTGATAAGAATACTCCTCTTAAGTATCCTCTTATTTCTTCGTTTCCATCTATTATATAATCAGGTACCTTTTCTAGGTACTTTTTATTTTTATCTATTACTCCTAAATCTTCTAATATAAAGTATGTTTTATCTTCTACTGTTATTTCATTTATTTTATTTTTATATAGATTTAGGTTATCTATTTTATTTTCTTTTACTTCTATATCATATAAGTATTTAAAATATTTTTTTAGCATTTTTTCTATTTTATCTATTTCTGTTGTAATTATTAATTTATCATCTTTTATATAGCCATTATTTCTAACAAATCCAGATAAGACTGCGACTAATTCACTACTTGTATTTTTAAGTTGGGATAGTTCTTCTTTTGTTTTTACTGAAAAGCTCATTTTAGTTATCCATAATATATGAGACAACTATTGATCCTAGATGAAGGCTATCATGTCTCATCATGCCTTTCTCTTCATTTATTAAGTCTTTTTCTATAAGTTTGCAGTTCAGTGATGCTATTTTATCATAGTCTATTTTGACAAGTGATTTATTTTCTTTTTCATAATTTTTTAATGTTTTTTCACTTATTTTTGTATTGCTAGCGACTACTACATCTACTTTTCTTTTATCTAGATATTTGTTTATTACTTCTACATGGTCTCCTACTGTGAATCCATCTGTTTCTCCACACTCTGTTACTGCATTACATATGTACATTATTTCTGCTTTGGCATCATTTAATGCTTTTACAACATCTCTGCAAATTATGTTTGGAAGAAGGCTAGTATAAAGGGAGCCCATACTAAATATTATTAGGTCTGCTTCTTTAATCGCTTTTATTACACTTTTTGTTACATGTGGTTCTTCCTTATAATATATTCGTTTTATTTTTCCACATGTTTCTGTTACTTCACTTTCGCCTTCCACTTTTCTTCCATCTGTCATTTCTGCACAAAGTGTTAGATTATCTTCTGATATTGGTAATACTTTATGTCTTACATCTAGTAATTCTTCTTGAAGTGATATTGCTTCTTCTAGGTTTCCAGTTATTTTATAAAGTGCTGTTAGTATTAGGTTTCCAACTGGATGTCCATTTAAGTCACTATTTGTTTCAAATCTATATTCTAACATTTCTTTTATTTTAGGATTAATTGAAGAAAGTGCTGTTATAACTTTTCTAATGTCTCCAACTGCAGGCATTACAAATTCTTTTCTTAATTTTCCAGAAGATGCACCATTATCACTTACTGTTATTACTGCAGTTATATCTACTGGATATTCTTTTAGTCCTGAAAGTAGCGCAGAAAGTCCTGTACCTCCTCCAAATACTATAACTTTTTTATGCATATAATCAGTCCTTTCTCTTTTTTGTCATTAAAATGATTCCTATTGCAAACATTATTAATGACATTAGACATGCTACTTTAATTATTCCTAGTCTTAAGCTATCAGTTCTTAAAAGTTCTATAAAGAATCTTCCTAATGAATAATATGATAAATAAAATCCTGTTAAGAATCCTTCTTTATGTTTCTTTTTTCTTAAAATTATCATTATTATAAATCCTAATATATCCCATACTGATTCATAAAGAAATGTTGGCATATGATAGTATCCATATATTTTCATACCTTTTATAATGAAACTTGGTACTAATGTTTTTTTTAAAAAACTATATGATACTACTGGGCCAAATGCTTCACCATTAAAGAAGTTTCCCCAACGTCCTACTCCTTGTGCAAGAATTAGTCCTGGTACTATTATATCTAGTATTTTTAAAAACTTCATGTTGTTTTTCTTTGTGAATATATATATAGTTATTAGTCCTGCAATTATTCCACCATGTATTGCAAGTCCACCATTCCATATTTCAAATATTTCTTCTATATGATTTATGTAATAGTCCATATTAAATATTACATAATATATTCTTGCTCCTAGTATTCCAAATATTAGTGTATAGAATGCTAAATCATAAAATTTGTCTTTATCTATTTTATTTTTTTTTACTTCTTTCATTATAACTATTAGTGCAAGTATAGCTCCCATTAGTATACATAATGAATAAAAGTATATATTTATATGTCCTAATGTTATATGGCTTCTGTGCAAATTACTCGCCTTCTTTTTTTAGTATTTTTATTAAAGGCTCTACTATTAATTGCGATACTAAAAAATCACATAATGAAAGTAGTATTGATATAAATAGTGCTATCCATATATTTTTCAAATCAAAATGGTGTCCTAGTATCCAATCAGCTAATTTTAATATAAATAGATTTATAAATGGATAGAATAATCCTACTGTTATACCTGTTATTGGTATTGTAAGTTTTACTAGTGATGGTTTTATTCCTTTATCTAGAAGATATATAACAAGTACTATTAAGAATGCATATATATATGGATGTTTTGGATCTATGTACATGCTCTTAAAAAAGCTTGATACACATATTAATACTATTGTGTAAAAAACCATATATATTATCCAGTCTATGAATGTATTTAGTCTATATTTTCCTTTAACATTTTTGATTAATTTCATATTTATCCTTCTAACATTTTTTTCAAATATTTTCCGGTGTATGACTTTTCACATTTTGCTACTTCTTCTGGTGTTCCTTCTGCGACTATTTGTCCACCGCCATCTCCACCTTCTGGTCCTAGGTCAATTATATGATCTGCTACTTTTATTACATCTAGGTTGTGTTCAATCACTAGTACCGTATCTTTATTATCAACTATTTTCTGTAAAATTGCAAGAAGACTTTTTATATCATCTGTATGAAGTCCTGTTGTTGGTTCATCTAATACATAAATTGTCTTTCCAGTTGCTTTTTTCTGAAGTTCTTTTGCAAGTTTAACACGTTCTGCTTCTCCACCTGATAGTGTTGGTGCAGGTTGTCCTAATTTGATGTATCCTAGTCCTACTTCACTTAACATATCAAGTTTTCTCTTTATCTTTGGATGATTCTCAAAGAATTCTCGTGCTTCATCTACTCTCATGTCTAGAACTTCTGCAATATTCTTTCCTTTATATTTTACGTTTAGTGTTTCAGAATTATACCTAGTTCCGTGACAAACTTCACATGGTACATATACATCTGGTAAGAAATGCATCTCAATTTTTTTAACTCCATCTCCCCAGCATGCTTCACATCTTCCACCTTTTACGTTGAATGAGAATCTATTTTTTCCAAATCCATGCATTTTAGCTTCTTTGGTGTTTGCAAAAACATCTCTTATGTCATCAAATACACCTGTATATGTTGCAGGATTACTTCTTGGTGTTCTTCCTATTGGGCTTTGTGATATATCTACTATTTTATCTATGTTGTTTGTTCCTAGTATTTTATCATGAGGACCTGGAACAACTTTGCTTTTATATATTTGTTTTTGAAGTGATTTTACAATTATGTCATCAACTAGGCTTGATTTTCCTGAACCCGATACTCCTGTTACGCATGTGAATGTTCCTAGTGGTATTTTAACGTCTATATTCTTAAGATTATGACTTCTAGCTCCTTTTACTGTTAGATACTTTTTATTTCCTTTTCTTCTTGTTTTTGGAACTTCAATTCTTTTTTTACCACTTAAATATTGTCCTGTTATGCTATTTTCGTTCTTCATTACTTCTTCTGGAGTTCCTTTTGCAACTATATAGCCGCCTTTATCTCCAGCTCCTGGTCCAACATCTACTAGATAATCTGCTGCAAGCATTGTATCAGTATCATGTTCAACTACTATTAGTGTGTTTCCAAGGTCTCTCATTTCTTTTAATGATCTTATTAGCTTATCGTTATCTCTTTGATGAAGTCCAATTGATGGTTCATCTAGTACATAAAGAACTCCTGTTAGTCTTGATCCTATTTGTGTTGCAAGTCTTATTCTTTGAAGTTCTCCACCAGAAAGTGTTGCTGCACTTCTTGAAAGTGTTAGATATTCAAGTCCAACATTTGATAAGAATGTTAATCTATTTATTATTTCTTTTAATACTAGTTCTGCTATTTTTCTTTTTTCTTCATCTAATTTTAAGTTCTTTAAATAGTTTAAGCTGTCTTTAATACTCATGCAGCATAATTCATATATGTTTTTGTCTCCAATATATACTTGCAAAACTTCATTTTTAAGTCGAGCTCCATGGCATGTTTCACAAGTATGTTCTACCATGTAGTTTTCTAGCCATTCTCTTATCCATGTACTTTTTGTTTCCATATAACGACGTTCAAGTGCTGGAATTATTCCTTCATAAAAGTCTGTACTATTATACTTGTTTCCACTTTTTGATGTATATTTAAAGTTTATTAATTCATTTGTTCCATATAAAAGATAGTTTCTTTTTTCCTCTGGTATTTTCTTCCATGGTTTATTCATATCTACTTTAAAATGTTTACATACACATTGAAATCTTAAGTAGTCTATGCTTTCTTTATCATCATTTAATGTTTTTATTGCACCTTCATTAATTGATAATGTATCATCTGGAATAAGCAAGCTTTCATCTATTTGAAGTTTAACTCCTAATCCTTTACAATCTGGACATGCTCCGAATGGTGCATTGAAACTAAATGTACGTGGCTCTAGTTCTTTTAATGAAAATTCACAGTAAGGGCATGCAAAGTCTTCAGAGAATACAAGTTCTTTTTCTTCATCTCCTAGTATATCTATTACAACTTTTCCATGTGATAGTTTGCATGATTCTTCTATGCTTGATGCTAATCTGTCATGACTATCATCACTTAATTTTATTCTATCTATTATTACGTCTATTTTTGATTTTTTATTTTTTTCAAGTGTTATGTCTTCAGATAGATCATGCATTTCGCCATTTATTTTAACTCTTACATATCCGTCTTTTCTTAGGTCTTCTAGCAAATCTTTATGTGTTCCTTTTTCACCATCTACAACTGGTGCCATTATTATCATTTTAGTACCTACTGGATAACTTTCAAGTTTTGCAGTCATTTCATCTACACTTTGAGAAGTTATTGGTATATGATGGTTAGGACAATATGCTGTTCCAGCGCGCGCATATAAGAGTCTTAAATAATCATATATT
>ONSL01000059.1 GCA_900320505.1 uncultured Eubacteriales bacterium | reverse complement strand
GTCAATCGTGGAGTTTTGGCATATATCAAAAAAAGAGGACCCCACTTGAACGTGGAGACTACCTCTTTTTTTTACCCCACTCAATCGTGGAGACCCAATAAAATCCTCCTTCCGATAAGTGTGTTGTTCGTTATCATCCGGAGGATGTGTCGTTTCCAATTAAAACCTAGTATATTTTATCATATATTTTTATTTTATGTAAGTTATTTTTAATAATTATTTCCGTATCTTCTTTTCCATTTTTCCATTGCTGTTTCTCTTTTATAAACCTTTTTCTTTTCTTTATCCTTTTCAAGTTCTATCATGTTTCCATTATGTTCATATCCTAAATACATCGTTATTATTTCATTTGTATTCATATTTGCAACAACTGTTACCATTGTTCCATCAAGGTCTATTTTATATTTATCAAATATTTCATATTCTCCAGGTGTTTCATTTTCTATTTTTCTTGCTACTTCATCATAAAGTTCATTTACATCTGTATTTGTATTAAATTTACTCTTTGATTGCATTCCATCAATATGTCTTTCTTTTATGTGTCTTATTGCATCTTCTCTACTATAATTATATATTTGTCTTTCTGAATACATTAGTTTTTCTTCATCTATCTTGTTTCCTTCTATTTTATTTATTGCTGTTTTTATTATATCAAGTGATTTTAAATCTCTTCCTTGTATGTCATTTTCTGTAAATTTAATTAATGTTTTTAGGTTTTCTATATCACCCGTTCTTAAGTAACAGACTGCAAGATTTTTTAAATCGTCACTAAATATTTTATCTGATGTACAATGTGAAAGCGATTTATATATTTCTTCTTTTGCATCTTCAAAGTTTCCTAAGTACATATCAAGTGATCCTAAAATTTCTTCTTTACTTTCATCTGTTACATCAAGTAATGGAAGAAGTTCTTTTGCTTCTTTATATTTATACTCTTTTTGATATAGTTTAAACATTAAAGAATATCTTTTCTCTGCACTTCCACCATTTGCAAGATACAAATTTAAGTATTCTAATGCTTTATCATAATTTCCTTTTTTATATTCTATATTCATCAAATAATCTGATTTTATTTTTATGTTATATTCTTTGGAATCATCAACTTTTTTAAGGTATTTTTCTGACTTTTCATATTGCCCTAGATCAGAATAACATGCTCCTAAAAGGCCATATTTTACATTTAAAGATGTTTTTGAAAGTGAACTATCATTTATTTTTTCAAGTACTTCTATTGCTTCTTCAGGTTTATGATTAAGAAATAATATATTTCCTTTTTCTACAAGTAATCTTGATTCGTGTTCTAGATTTGATGATGCTATTAATTTTAATGCTTCATCATATTTTTCCTCTATTCTGTATGTTGAAACAAGTCTCATTATTGCACGTGATGCTTTACTTTTATCTATGTCTATTGCTCTTAAGTATGCATATTCGGCTTTTCCTAAATCATTTTTTTCTTGGTATATTAAACCATATGCAGTATAATATTCTATTTCTGCATAGTCTGAATGAAATTTATCATATTTATGATCATTAAGTACTGATAGTGCTTCTTCATATTTCTTTTCGTTTCTTAATATGTGAGATCTATATACATCTCCTAATATATCCTCTGGATACATTTCTTGATATTCATCTATTAATATTTTAGCTTTTTCTATATTTTTCATTTTAAATAATTCATATCTTATATTTCTTAATAAATCATCATCGTAATATTTATGCTTCATCTTAACCCACCAATCTCATTATATCACTTATTTATCTTTTTATATATGTTTTTCCAAGCACAGTTATTCCTGCTAGTACAAATATAATACCTATTAGATAGTTTAATAATCCATTATTTTTCATTGTGTTAGGTACTTTTATATTATTTGCCTTATTTCTCTCAATATTAGAATCATTATAAGTTTTATTGTTAGAGATATTTTTTGTATTCTCATTTTTCTTACTAGAATCATCTTCTATATTTTTTGGAGTATTGTTATCATCTATTATTATTTTTTCTTCTTCTAATATATCTTTATTGTTATTTGTTTCACTTACTTTATCTTCATCATTTAAATCATTTATCATCAGTTTTATATAATTTTTTTCTTTAAAGTATTTATAATTATTTTTTAAATCATCAATACTAATACTATTTCTTACATTTGCTATATATTTATCTACTTTAGATTTATAATTGTTATAGTTATTTTCACTATTTTCTTTTACAAGTCCTGCTTTTGTAATTATGTATGTTCTATAGTCACTATTTGTTTCACTATTTAAATAGTCTTCATATTCATCTAATAGTTTACTTTTAAATTTTAATCTATCTTTTTCTCTATGTTTTATAAGTATTTTATATCCATAATCTATGTTTATATTATCATTTATACTACCTAAACTTTTATTGCCAATAAAGTCTTTATTATATATTTCTTTATTATTGTTATCAAGTATTTTTACTGATGCATATGTATCTGTAAAGTATGAATGAGGCTCCATGTCATTTGCTTTTAGATTTAATGTTTTATTTTGCATATCAATATTTATTTTTGCAAATAAACTGTTGCCTAGTCCAAGAAAGTCTATTTCATCATCTGATGCTAGAGGATTATCTTCTATTTTTGTGTATTTAATATTTTTTTCATTTTGAGTGTTTTCTTTTACTAATATGGTTTCATAATTATGGTCATAAACATTATCTGACATTGGAAGTTTTATATAATACATCCCTACTGGAACACTTTCTAATTCTACATCTTTATCAATAGAAAATTCTTTTACTATTTCTTTTCCATTCATTAAATATGCTTTTTTACCTTTTATTAAATTTATGTTATCTATATCAAATTTTAATTTTAAGTTTCCTGTTAAGTTATATTCTTTTAATTCATCACTGCTAACTAAATCATAATTACTTTTTAGTCCTAAATCTTTTCTTATATTTTCACTTTCTAAATCAGTATTTGTTAAATCTCTTAAGTAATATATTATAGGCATATCTTGTTCATATATTTTGCTTGCAACACTTTCACTTACTTCTATTTTATTTGCATTTAAATATGGAATAACATTATATCCGCTCTTACTAAATTCTGTTGCAAAAAGATCTGATGTTGTGATAGTTTTTCCTTCACTTCTTAATTTTCTATAATCTTTATTCATTTGTGCCCATGTTTTTTCAGGTCCTAATTTATCTAGAACATTTACAAGTACATATAGTTTTTCTCTTTCATTATATTCATTGAAATTTTTTATTGAATCTCTTTTATTTTTCATGTTTTTTTCTATTGCAAGTTTATCTCCCATCCAGCCTTTATCATTACCTGTTAAAAATGTTTGCTGATAATAGTATCCTAAAATATTATTTGTAACTTCTCCAAGTGATAATTCCTGATGTGCAATTGTTCCTTGATATCCATGTCCAAATTCATGAAGGTTTAACCACCCTCTTGATAAATATCCAGAAATATTGTCTCCATTTTGTGCAGTATGGTTGCCAGAATAGTATGCTGCACCTGCACCATGCTTATTAGCTTTTACAAAGTATTTTGTTTTTACATTATTGTTTAATTTATCTTTGCTGTTATATTCAAGTCCTAGAAATTTATCATACATATCTGTAAAATCATCATAATAAGCTAGAAGCTCGTCTATTGTTTTAAAGTTATATGGTCCTGCATTTTTATTTACTATATTATTAATATTTTTAACTGGTACTAGCATTGTTAATGATTTCCCTTCAATGACTGCAAATTTGTCATTTGATTCTTTCCAGTCATTAAAGAATTTATCTTCATCCATGTTATATGTATATTTTATTAATTTACTTGTTTTATTTTTATCTTTTATTTCTACAACTGGTTTTACACTGCTTTCATATACAGTTCTTATAAAAGGAACAGATTGAGTACTTGCATCTATTTCTTGCCATGTTCCATCTTTTTTTATTGTATATGTTTTTTCAGTACTGCTATCATCATTTAGTACGTCAAGTGTTAAATCTCTTTTAAATTCATCATAGTTTTTTATTCTTATCTTGAATGATGCTCCTTCATCCATATATATTCCTAAATCCTGTCTATCATGATAGTTTCCTCTATTTGTTCCAACTAAACTCATATTGCTAACACTATCTAATGTATAGAGTGTTATCTCACTATTATTTGCATCATGATATGTTTTGCCATAGTTTTTTAATGTATTTGTATTTTTTAATTTTAAATTTATTAATATAGCTGATGCAAATAGAATTAGTAATACTAATATAATTTTATTCTTTTTCATGTTAATCCCCCTTGTTTTCAGCATATTATAGCATAAAGTTCTTTATTTTACAAGAAAAAAGATGCTTTAGGCACCTTTAATATTGGTTGTACAATAAATAGTGTTGGTGGTGATAAAAATAGTATAGAAAAAGACATTTAGTCGAGTTACAATATAATTGGTAAAAATATTGAAAGGTCGTGA
>ONSL01000033.1 GCA_900320505.1 uncultured Eubacteriales bacterium | reverse complement strand
AAAATAGCACAAAAATTTTAGAATGCCAAAAATTTAACTTTTAATTATATATATCAACAAATAATACAAAAAAGGCACCCCACTCAATCGTGGAGAGCCATTTTATTATGCCTAAAACAAAATTTGAAAACGTAATATTTACAGCAATTATGGCAACCATAATGGTATATGGAATGATAGTATATAATGTTGCATTAGCAACTAAAACAGTAGAAGGAGCAACTTTTCTAGCAGCATTTCATGAACTACCAATAATGGCACCAATTGCATTTGTACTTGAATTATTCGTAGTAGGAAAAATGGCAAGATATCTAGCATTCAAAGTTATGAAACCTACTGATAGAAAAGAGTTTATAACATATGCTATGTCAATATGTATATGCTGTATAATGTGCCCAGTAATGAGTCTAATTGCAACATTCTTATTTAAAGAGCCATCATTTGGAACATGGATAAAAACATGGGCACTAAACTTTCCAATGGCAATATGTTATCAGATGTTCTATTGTGGACCACTTGTAAGACTAATATTTAGATGCATATTTAGAAGAAATAAATAAAAGAGCTTATTTGAAAATACCAAATAAACTCTTTTTTTCTACTATCTTCTTCATCTCATCATACTGCTTATATAAATACTGAACACCATTTTCAAGCTTGTAATAATAAATGACATAGAAAAATAAAAATATAGTAAGAATGAGAAGAACTATAGAAAATATAGAACACATCATAGTAAACTTGATAAATATAATTACAAAGAGAGCAAAAAACATAGTAACAATTAAATGAACAAGTCTTTCGTGCTGAAAGAATTTAATTTTAGTTAAATGAGTCTTTATATCACTTTCATTAACTTTTCTCTTTTTAATCATATCATCAACTTTATTTATATATTCCTTTAATTCTTTAGACATAACTATCCTCCATATGATTATTTTATCATTCTTTAGAATATTTTAAAATAATTAAACCAAATATAATTAAAATTATACCAAAAACGTAAATAACTTTATTAATAGATTTAAATGAATTAGTAACATTTATAAGCTGAACAGGTGCATCATTACCAATTAAATTTAAATTAGATATATAGCTATTTATACTACTAGTATTATTTCTTGAAAATCAAAATACTTTAAATTAACAAGTTTATTAATATCATCTAAATTATCTATTTGATTATTAAGATTAAGACTTTCAAGGTATTTGAAATTAGAAAGACCATTTAAACTTTTAACCTCATATCCATCAAAATCTAAAGATTTTACACTTTTAATATCATTAACATACACACAATTATCATCATGATTAAAATCTGTATCATTGATTATAGCATCATATAAATTATTATCATCAAAGCATATCTTATCCTCTCTATATACATTAGTAGAAAAGAAAATAGCAAAAATAAAACATATAAAATAAATAATTTTAAATCTTTTCATAAATATCACTATAATTATTTTCAAACAAATATATAAAAAAATAAAGTGTAAACTTTATAAAAAAATGTATCATAAAAAATCTATCGTGTTATAATTTACTTTGTTAAATATATTAAGGTAGTGATAATATGAACGAAAAATATTATGAAATATCAAAATTAAGCAAGGATGAAATAATAAAAAAATATGGAACAAACATTAATGGATTATCTGAAAAAGAAGCTAAAAAAAGACTTGAAGAAAATGGAAAAAACACCATAGAAACTGAAAAGAAAAGAAGTGCTTTATACTTTTATATAACAAGCTTTAACGATAAATTTGTATTTATACTTTTCTTCCTTGCAATAATAGATTTTCTTCTTAATGATAAAGTAGGAAGCATAATAATATTATTAATTGGATGCTTTAGTTCAAACATAAAATTTGTACAAAACTATAGTGTATATAAATTTAATGAAAAATTAAAATCAAAGATGAAAACAAAAGTAAATGTATTAAGAGATGGAATAAAATATAAGATTAGTACTGAAAATTTAGTAAAAGGTGATGTAATATACTTAAACTCTGGAGTAGTAGTGCCAGCGGATTGCACACTTATAAGTAATAAAGATTTATTTATAAATGAATCAAGCTTTACTGGAGAAAATGTACCAAGAGAAAAGAAAACTGGAAATAAAGATAATAAAAAAGAATTCTTTGAAATGCCAGATATATGCTATATGAATTCAAGTGTAGTATCAGGAAGTGGAACAGCAGTAGTTATATCAACAGGACTTGAAACGTATATAGGAAACATGAAAAAAGAAATAAAAAGTACCAAAAAAGAAAAGACAAATTTCCAAAAGGGAATAGATTCAATTACAAAAATGCTAATTAGATACATGGTATTTACATGTTTAATAGTATTAATAATATATGGAGTAATTAGAGGTAATCCTTTTGAAGCAGTTATGTTTGCATTATCAGTTGCAGTAGGAATTACACCATCTATGCTTCCAATGATAGTAAATGTAAACTTAAGTTTAGGCGCTAAAGTACTTGCAAAAGAAAAAGTACTTGTAAAAGATATGGATTCCATACAAAATCTAGGTGCAATGGATACACTTTGTACAGATAAAACAGGAACACTAACAGAAAACGAAATAATACTTCAAAAATATGTTGATATTGAAGGAAAATCAAGAAAATATATCCTAAAAGATGCATACTTAAACGCAAGTCTTTCAACAGGTGAAAAGAATTTTATAGATAAAGCAATTATAAGCTATGCAACACTTCATAATGCAACAAATATAAAAGATTATGAAAAAGTAGATGAAATACCATTTGATTTTGAAAGAAAGAAAAGCTCAATTGCAATAAAAAATAAAAGTGGAAAATATATTGTACTTACAAAAGGTGCATTAAGTGAACTTTTAAAAATATGTACTAAAGTAAAAGTAAATGAAAAAGAAGTAAAACTAACAAAAGAATATATAGATAAAGCATTAAGTCTAGAAGAAGAATACTCAAAAGAAGGAATGCAGGTAATTGCACTTGCAACTAAAGACTCATATAGTGGAGTAGGAGTATTTGATAAAAATGATGAAAAAAGTATGACACTAGAAGGATTAATAGCATTCCTAGATCCACCAAAGAAGAGTGTAAAAGATGTTCTTAAAAACTTAAAGAAATATGGTGTTAATACAAAGATAATAACAGGAGACAATAAATATACAACAAACAGTATATGCTCATTTGTTGGAATAGAAAGCAAATACATATTAGAAGGCTCTGAAATTGAAAAAATGTCTAAAGATGAACTAAAAAAGAAAGTAGAAGAATGCAATATCTTTGTAAGAACAAGTCCAATAGAAAAGGAACTTATCGTAAAGACATTAAGAGAAAATGGACATGTTGTTGGATATATGGGAGATGGAGTAAATGATGCTCCAAGCCTTAACAATGCAGATGTTGGAATATCGGTAAATACTGGAGTAGATGCTGCAAAAGAAAGTGCAGATATAATACTTCTAAAGAAAGATTTAAGCGTAATATTTAAAGGAGTATTAGAAGGAAGAAAAGTATATGGAAACATTACTAAATATATGAAACTTGCATTATCATCAGACTTTGGAGATGTATTTAGTATAGTACTTTCATCACTTGCACTTCCATTTCTTCCACTTCTTCCAATACAAATGTTACTTCAAGATTTCTTATTTGACTTCTCACAAATTGCAATACCATACGATGATGTAGATGAAGAATTTATAAGAAGTCCTAGAAAATGGGATACAAAGAATCTATCACACTTTATGAATGTAATGGGAATAACAAGTAGTATAATAGATGTACTAGCATTTATTGGATTCTGGTTTGGATTTGGATATAAAGTTGATTCATATTTTCAAACAGCATGGTTTGTTGAATGCTTAATAAGTGAAGCAATGATAGTATACTTTGTAAGAACAAGTAAAAAACCATTTATAGAATCACATGCAAATATACATCTTGTAATAGGAACAACTTTAACAATAATATTTACAATACTATCACCAATACTACTTCATAATATAAAATCATTCCACTTTGAAATAGTACCACTAAAATATTACTTATTTGTATTAGTACTTTTAGTAATATATGCGCTACTTGTAGATATAGTAAAATATTTCTATATTAAAAAATATAAAGAATGGTTATAAAAAAAAGAATTGCTTATTTGCAATTCTTTTCTAGTTGTAACTTTTAACTTTTTCTCTTTTCTTAACACCTTTAATAGAATCATAAATATACTTTGAATCATTTCCAAGAAACTTATCAGTTGCAAGTCTAGCAGAAAGCTTTTTATCATACTGAATCATATTCTCACTATCAAGCTTAATCATAATAAGAGCCTTATAAAGAGGATTAAGTGATGCAACAAACTCTGCAAGATCTTGATTATCAAGCTTCTTTGAAAGTTCGTAAATTTTATTTGCAGCAACTCTATCAGAATAAAGCTTTACATTATTAACTTCAGAATTATTACCTTTAACCTTTAAAGAATTTATATACTTAATAACATCATTAATATTATCAAGACTTTCAATATCTGCTCTAATCTTTCTCTTTTCTTTACCATACATATCTGCTCTAACACTTGATGCAATTTCTGCTTTTAAAAGTTTCTTAATAGTAGAATATTTATCTTTTTTATCATCTTTAACATCATCCATATACTCTACAATGAGCTTAAATTCACTAGGATATAATCCGAAAGATTGATATTCTATATCAGATATAAGCCTTTCAATTATTTTACTTTCAGAATCATGATTTTTAAATTCTGTAAAACTATCATTTTCAAAATCAATTTTCTTATAATTTGTGTTCTCTTTTAGATATTTTAAAGCAGTTTCTTTTGAAACCTTCTTTCTACTATCATCTAAAACAAAATACAAACAATTATCATTAACAGCATCGTTAAAATTTAAAGAACCATTAACATCAGATTCAATTACTGGAATATCTTCTCCTGTAATAACATCAATAAATTTTTTATTTTCTTCATCATAGAAAGCTAAACGTCTTTCTTTTTCATAACCTCCATCAAACTTCTCACTACTAAAAACATTAATTTCATAAATAAAATTCATTTATCTTCCTCCTTCACACAAAAACTAATTATAACCCTAAAATATGAAAATTAGGTGAAAAAAATGTGGAAAACTTGTAAAGTTTACAAAAAAAAAATAATTAGTAATTTATTTTTGTGGATTAATGTAGTAATATATAATTACGTAGTGGCATTAAGTGGGGAAAAGTGGTGATTGAAATGTTCATGGGTGAATTTCATCATAATATTGATGAAAAATCAAGACTTACAATTCCAACAAAGTTTAGAGATGAACTTGGAAGTAAGTTTATAATAACACGTGGTATTGAGCGCTGCTTATACGTTTATCCAAAAGATAAATTTGATAAAATAGTAGAAAAATTAAACTCTATACCATTCACTAAAAAAGATGCTCGTGAATTTATACGTTTTTTCCTATCAGGCGCTACTGAAGTAGAATTTGATAAACAGGGTAGAATCCTAATACCAGGAGTACTTAAAAGTTATGCTAATATAACATCTTCTTGTGCAATATTAGGAACTGGAGAACGCCTAGAAATATGGGATGATGATACTTGGACTAATGTTTACAATTCTACATTTGAAAGCATGTCCGATATAGCAGAAAGCTTATTTGACACTAACTTGTAGGTGATAATATGAAACATATAAGTGTTTTAAAAGAAGCAGCAATAAATGGTTTAAACCTTAAAGAAGATAGTGTAATAATTGATATGACTTTGGGCTTTGGAGGACATAGCGGAGGCATCTTAAGAAAGATTAAAAAGGGACATCTTTATGCATTTGATGAAGATAGTGAGGCAATAAAGTATAGTGCTGAATTCTTAAAGCAATTTGGCACTAACTTCACTATCATCAAAAGTAATTTTAGAAATGTAAAAGAGGAGCTTTCAAAAAGAAATGTAAAAAAATTTGATGGTTTCTTATTTGACTTAGGAGTATCTAGCGTTCAATTAGATGAAGCAGAAAGAGGCTTTTCATACCATAAAGATGCAAGACTAGACATGAGAATGGATAAAGATGCAAAACTTGATGCATATTACATTGTAAATAACTATAGTGAGGAAGAATTAATAAGAATTTTTAGAGATTATGGAGATAGCAAATATGCAAAAAGTATTGCAAGAAACATAGTAAAAGAAAGAGAAAAAAAGCCTATTGAAACAACATTAGAACTCGCAGAAATAATAAAGAACTCTGTACCAGAAAAGGAAAGAAGAAAACACCATCCAGCAAGACAAATCTTCCAAGCAATAAGAATTGAAGTAAATGATGAACTTGGAAGTTTGAAAGAGGGATTAAATGATGCACTTGATATGGTTTCACCTGGTGGAAGAGTTTGTGTAATAACATTTGAAAGTCTAGAAGACAAAATAGTAAAAAATGAATTTAAGAAACGAACATACATAGATGAGAAAATAAAAGGTCTTCCAAATATAGATGAAAGTCTTCTTCCAAACTATAAGCTAATAGGAAAGAAGATAAAACCTAGTAAAGAAGAACTTGAAAATAATTATAGAAGTCATTCTGCAATACTTCGTATAATAGAAAGGATAAAGTAATATGAAAAAGAATAAAAAGAAACAGGGAGCAAACAAATTTGAAAAACTTATCTGCGTACTTGCAATAATATTTGCAATAATTTCGCCTATTGTAGTAGTATTTTCTAAAGCAACACTTTCAGAGTTAAATTACAAAGTGGAGGAGAAGAAAAGGCAGATAGAAAAACAGGAAAAAGATAACAACAGCCTTGCAATGACAATAGATGAACTTGCATCGCTTTCAAAAGTACAACAAGTTGCAAGCGAAGCAGGATTGAGTTATAATAATGCTAACATAAAAGTAGTTCAAGATAAGTAATAATAAAGGTGATTATATGCGTAAAAAAAAGAGAAAGAAAATTGTTAAATATAGTTTTTTTGTAATAATACTTTCTCTTTTTTTGTTTGGAGTAATTATCTTTAGAATGTTTGAACTTTCTTGTAGTAAGAAAATAGATGGAACAGACCTTCAAAAACTTGCAAGTAAAAGAACAATGAAGACTGAAACAATAAAAGCAGAACGTGGAACAATATATAGTAATAATAATGATGTACTCGCTCAAAATGTATCATCATATACGCTAATTGCATACTTAGACCCAAAAAGAACAACTGATAAGGATAATCCACAACATGTTGTAGATAAAGAAAAAACAGCAGAAGAGCTCGCTCCAATACTTAATATATCAAAAGATGAAATATTGAAATATTTAAATAAGGAAAATGTATACCAAACTGAATTTGGACGTGCAGGAAGAAATCTATCTGAACTTGAAAAGGCAGAAATAGAAAAACTTAAACTTCCAGGTATAGACTTTATAGAAAGTTCAAAAAGATATTACCCAAAGGGAAACTTTATGTCATATACACTTGGATATGCAACACAAGACGAAGATGGAAACATAAGTGGAAAAATGGGACTTGAACTATATTACGATAAGATCTTAAGAGGAGAAGATGGAAAAATAACATACCAAAAGGATTTAAGAGGATATAGAATAAGTGGAACAAAGGAATATAAAGAAGATGCAGTAAATGGAAAAGATATATATTTAACAATTGATTCAAATGTACAATTTTTCATAGAACAAGCATTAAAAGAAGCTAAAGAAAATTATGGATATGAATGGTTTACAATGGTAGTTGCAGATGCAAAAACAGGAGCAATAATAGGAATGAGTTCAAATCCAAACTTTGATCCAAACACAAGAGATGGAATAACAAACTATCTAGACCTTACAATATCAAACCCTTATGAGCCAGGAAGTACAATGAAAACATTTACATATATGGCTGCAATGGAAAATGGAGTATATGATGGAAATGAAACATATGAATCAGGTACATATGAAACATCAGACGGAACAGTAATAGGTGACTGGAATAGAAATGGTTGGGGAACAATAACATTTGATAAAGGATATGCACTTTCAAGTAATGTTGGTGTAATAAACTTAATAAAAAGACATATGAATAGTGCAATGTTAAGAAGCTATTTTAGAAGATTAGGATTTGGAAGAAAAACAGGTATACAATTGCCAAACGAAGCTAAAGGCTCTTTGAACTTTAAATATGAAACAGAAATATTTAATGCAGGATTTGGTCAAGGAATAACAACAACACCAATGCAAAACATAGAAGCTTTAACATCACTTACAAATAATGGTGTAATAATGAAGCCGTACCTAGTTAAGAAAATAGTAGATAAAGATACAGGAGAAGTAGTATATAAAGGTTCTAAAAAAGAAGGCGAACGTGTTGCAAGTACAAATACAGTAAATAAGATGATAAGCTTAATGAGTGACACAGTAAATGGAATTGGAAATACAGGATCTGCATACAGAATACCATCTGGAGAACTTGTTGGAAAAACAGGAACAGCACAAATAGCAAGTAGCGATGGATCTGGATACTTAACAGGAAAAGAGGATATAATATCATCCTTTGCAGGAGTATATCCAAAGTCAAATCCAGAAATAATAATATATGCATCAGTTTCACGTCCAACAGGAGGAATGCAAAGACCAATAAGTAATGCAGTAAAAGAAGTAGTTTCAAACATAGCAAAATACTATGGAGAAACAGTAGAGGAAACAGAGCCAGCTGATAATGTAACAAATTATAAAATGGAATCTTTTGTAAATGAAAAACTCGATAAAGCACAAACAACATTAAATGCTGCAGGAATGACAAACATAATAGTTTTAGGAAACGGAACAAACGTAATTAACCAGTATCCAGAAGCAGACTCAAAGATAACAAACAAAGATAAAATATTCATTTTAACAGATGGAGAAAAATCTATTCCGGATATAAACGGATATTCAAGAAGCGATGCAGAACACTTATTAAACTTACTAGGATATAAAAAAAATGTAACAGGAAAAGGATATGTAACAAATTATACGGTTAATGGAGACACAGTAACATTAGAGTTAAATCCAAAATTTGTAGAAAGTGGAGGCTAAAATGAAAGAAGTAATTGATTATTTAAGAGAAAATAATCTTTCAATAAGTACTATGGAAAGTGCAACAGGAGGATATATTGCAAGTGAAATAACAAACATTGCAGGTGCAAGTGAAGTAATGAAGTTTTCAGCAGTAACATATTCAAATGAATACAAAATAAAATTTGGTGTACCAAAAGAAATAATAGATAAATATACGGTATATAGTAAAGAAACAGCACGTTTAATGGCAAAAGCAATATCAGATTATACAAAAAGTACAATAGGAATAGGAACAACAGGAAAGATGAATAGGGAAGATAAGATGAATCCATATGGAGAAAATGATGTACTTTATGCAGCAATATACGATAGTAGAACAGATAAATATATCGATATAAAGCTAAAAATGACTGAAACAGAAAGAATTGAAAATAAAAAGCTAGTAGCAAAAGCTCTAGAACAAAACTTAAAAAGTGTGCTATACTAATAAAAAAAGGAGATGATTATTATGGCAGTAAGAAAAACAAAAAGAGAGATAGTAAAGCAATTACTAAATGCAGACATTGACGAAAAAGATGAAGAAGAATTATTAGATTTACTAATTGATCAACCAATATCAATAGATGTTGATAAAGAAGAGGAAGCTAAAAAAACAAAAGCCGATGTAGTAGCAGATAAAATATCTGAAATAGCAGGCTCATGGAACTTTATAATAGTGTTTGTACTATTTCTATTGTTCTGGATTATATTTAATATAATAGCAGGCAAAAATGCACCAGATGCTTACCCATTTATATTACTTAATCTATTATTATCATGTATTTCAGCACTTCAAGCTCCAATCATTATGATGAGTCAAAATAGACAAGGAGCAAAAGATAGTCTTCGTGATCAAAATGATTATAGAACAGATTTAAAAAGTGAATTGATACTTGAAGAATTACATATTAAAATTGAGAAGATATTAAAAGAACAAAAAGAAATAAAGAAAGCATTAGAAGAAAAGGAAGTTAAACAAGATGAAAAATAAATTCTTAATAATATTATCTGTATTTTTAGTAATACTAGCAACAGGATGCACTGATAAAAAAGAATCAGGCAAAAAAATGTCATGTACTCTTAATGTTGAAAACTCATATGAGGACTATACAATAGAATTATCTAGAGACATATACTATGACAGTAATAAAAAAGTAACAAAAACAACTGCTCATGACATAATATCATCTTCAAACAATGCAACACTAAATAAATATGAAGAATCATTTAATAGGGTTAAAAATATGTATAAGAATGTAAAATATTACGATGTATCAGTATCTAAAAATGGAAATACAGTAACAGCAGTTACAAATGTTGATTATACAAAAGTTGATACAAAGAAATTAGCAGAAATAACAAAAAATGATACATTCTTTGAAAAAGATGGAACATTAAAACTTTCTACAATAAAGAAAGCTTATGAAGACTCTGGACTTACTTGCAAGTAAGTCTTGATTTGTCTAGATAGTTTAATGGATAAAATACTTTCCCCCGAAGAAAGTGATGCAAGTCCGATTCTTGCTCTAGACACCAATATAATATAAAGAACTTGTAAAGGTTTTATTTTCGTGATAATTTCTAATTAGCAAGTGAAACTTGCATATAATAAAAAATAGAAGTATCTAATCTAATTAGGTGCTCTCAAATATTTGAATTATAGACCTAACTTTTAGTTTAATGACTATTAATAAATTTTTCTTATTAATTTTAAACATGAGCATCACTCGACGCTTAACCGATTAAATACTTTTTTTCTATAATAACAGATGTAATATATAAAAAAAACAATACCAGAATATGAATATTGGTGTAAATGGGTTAATAAATAAAATTTAATAAAACAAAAAAAGTCATTAATTAATAATGACTTTTTATTATCAAATGGTGTCCCCTTGCGGGATCGAACCGCAGACCCACTGATTAAGAGTCAGTTGCTCTACCAGCTGAGCTAAGGAGACATAAACGTCTGACAAATAAGATTATACCATAAAATCTGTAAAAATAAACAAAAAAATGAAAAAAAATTAATATTCGTGTTAAAATAATTAATATGAAGGTGATATAATGGCAAAACTAGAAAGCTTTTTAACAGATATTAATACAGGACTTACAGCAAAAGAAGTAGACGATAGGGTAGCATCAGGCAAAATAAATTACGATACAAATGTAAAAACAAAAACTGTGAAAGAAATAGTGTTAAAAAACACATTTACATTATTCAATATAATAAACATGATATTAGCACTTGCTATAATTCTAGTTGGTTCATTTAAAAATCTAGCATTTCTTTTAATTGTACTAGCAAATACATTAATTAGTATATATCAGGAAGTAAGAACAAAAAAGACACTAGATAAAATGGAACTTGAAACAAAAGAAAAATACAGTGTTTTAAGAAATTCAATTATTGAAACACTTGATAGTGACAAGATAGTACTTGATGATATACTTATTTTAAAGCCTGGGAATAGAGTAATAGTAGATGGAATAATAAGAGAAGGAGAATGTGAAGTAGATGAATCTGCAATAACAGGGGAATCTAAAACAATTCTTAAAAATACTGGAGATCACGTTTTATCTGGAAGCTTTATAGTAAGTGGAACAATAAAAATGCAAGTAGAACATATTGGAAAAGATAACTACGTATCACGCCTTGCATCAAGTACATCATACATAAAACCAGTATCAAGTGAAATAATGAGAAGTCTAAATAAAATAGTTGAAACAATTTCTATAATCATAATACCAATTGGAGTACTTTTATTTTATAGACAATTATATTTATCTGGAAATAGCATAACTAATGCAGTTGTAAATACATCCGCTGCAATAATAGGAATGATACCAGAAGGTCTAGTATTACTTACAAGTACAGTACTTGCAGTAAGTGTATATAACTTATCAAAAGAAAACGTACTTGTTCAAGACCTTTACTGTATAGAAAGTCTAGCTCGTGTTGATGTATTATGTCTAGATAAAACTGGAACAATTACAACAGGAGAATTAGAAGTAAAAGATGAAATAAAAAAAGAAGATGTTGAAACTGAAAAGATAATATCAACAATACTTTATAATACAAAAGATGAAAACCCAACAGGACTTGCACTAATAAACAAGTATGGCAATAAATCTTACTTTAATATTAAAAAAACTATACCATTTTCATCAAGAAGTAAAATGTCGGGAGTAGAATGTAGTGATAAGAAATATTTAATGGGTGCACCAGAATTTATACTTAATGATAAAAATGAAAAGAAATATGGAAAAGAAATAGAAGAATATTCTAAAAAATATAGAACATTATGCCTAATAGAAAGAGAAGGAGAAAAAGAAAAACTTTTATCAATAATACTATTTAAAGATAAAGTAAGAAAGAATGCAAAAAGTGTACTAGAATATTTTAAGAAAAACGATGTAGCATTAAAAATAATATCAGGAGATAATCCAGAAACAGTAAAGACAGTTGCTGAAGAAGCAGGGTTAACAAATTTAAAAATAATAGATGGATCAAAATTAAAAACAGATGAAGAAGAACGTGATGCTATATTAAATTACGATATAATAGGAAGAGTAACACCAGAAGAAAAGAAAGACTTTGTAATTGCACTTCAAAATGCAGGACATACAGTTGCAATGACTGGTGATGGAGTAAATGACTGTATGGCATTAAAAGAAGCAGACTGTTCTATTGCAATGAAAAATGGATCAGATGCAACTAAAAATATAAGCAACATTGTACTTCTAGATGGAGACTTTAAATCAATGCCTAAAATAGTAAGTGAAGGAAGAAGAACAATAAATAATATTGAAAGATCAGCAACACTATTTTTAACAAAAACTATATATGCTTGTGTGCTTTCATTCCTATTCATATTTATAAGCAGATCATACCCATTTATTCCAGTACAGTTAACACTTGCAAGTATATCAACAATTGGAATACCATCATTTTTACTATCATTTGAACCAAATAATGATAGGGTAAAGAAAGGCTTTTTAAGAAACATTTTAAAAAAATCTTTTCCACCAGCATTAACAATAATAACTATAGTACTTTTAATAACATTATTTGGATATTTGCTTAATATGCCATATAAAGAAATATCAACATTATCTGTACTAATGACAAGCATAATAAGTTTTATATTACTATATAAAATTTCTAAGCCTTTAAATAAATATAGAGGTACAATACTATTTAGTATGATTACATTATTTATTTTAAACTTCTTTACAATGAAAAAAGTATTTTCATTTGCAAACCTAAATACAAGAATGATTATACTTATACTAATACTTTCATTCTTAACATATGTTCTATATTATTTCTATGAAGAAAAATTAAAGGATATTTTAGAAAAAACAAAAAACAAATTTGATAATATTAAAGTAAAATATGAAAAAAATGATTGATTTTAATTAAAAACATTGATAATATATTACTTGTACTCAAAAAAACACTTGCAAATAATAGTTTTTTATAGTAAAATTAATGAGTACTCGTAATTGGACCTGTAGCTCAGTTGGTTAGAGCACACGCTTGATAAGCGTGGGGTCATAGGTTCAAGTCCTATCAGGTCCACTCCTAGTTGGGGCGCCATTATGGCCAGGTGGTGAAGCGGCTTAACACATTGCCCTTTCACGGCAACATTCACGGATTCGAATTCCGTCCTGGTCACCATTTTAAAATATAAATCCTTAATAAATTTAAGGATTTTTGTTTGCAATAAAATAAATAAGTAGTATAATAAGCTTGATATTCAGAAGGAAAAGTATGAATAATTGTTATGGTAATAAAAAACCAAGTGAAGTAATAAAAAAATATGATAAAGTAAATGGAAAAATTGTTGTAACTTATCTAGATGATACAAAATACGAAATGCCATTAACTGATCAAAACGAAAAAAATGTTCAAAACGAAATGTTAAATCAAGCTGAAGAAATGGTTAATGAATATACAAAATCTTCTTTAAGAATTGCAACAGAGTGCGTAGCATCTAATTTTATATGTAGTTATGCAGTTTTATTTGCAGTATATGGAATCGCAACAAATAGTTTTGATAACAGCATAGAAGCAGCAGTTGGTACATGTTGCACTATAGGTGTAGATATAGTCTCAATACTAGGAACTAAATTTTTCTTTAAAGAAAAGCAAAAAGAAAAGAAAGAAGCACAAAAATATAAAATGTATTTGTATTCTAGAGATGGAATAGAAGATAATATAGATAATCCTAATTTATTTAGAGGTGTAAAAAATAAAGAAAAAGAATTAAATATAAATACTCTCGATAATTACTCATTAGAAGATTTAAAAACAATAAAATCTAATTTAAAAAGATGTCAAACACTTGAGCCAGATGCTTATAACCAAAAAATATTATTAAAGAAGTAGATTGTGCATACTTCTTTTTTAATTTTAATAAAAAAGAAAAATTATTTTAAATAACTTTCATTGACAAGAACACATTTTTACTGTAATATTATATATGCGGACGCATTCTTGGAGTGGTACTCAAGAGGCTGAAGAGGCGCCCCTGCTAAGGGTGTAGATCGGGTAACCGGTGCGAGAGTTCAAATCTCTCCCACTCCGCCACTATGAAATAAAGTCACTTTTATAAGTGATTTTTTCTTTTTTTTAAAACTTAACCACTTAAGGTTGCACTATTTTTTTCTCTGCTATATAATTATAATAGATGGGGTATATGAAGTATGAAAAAAGTTAAGAAGGAACATTTTAAAGTACATTTAGATAATTTTTTTAGCATAAAGACATTAATAATATCAATACTTATAGTATTAGTTGTAATATCAGTAGTAATGGGAAGAGCACTTTATAAAAAAGCAAAAGGAGCATCAAAAGAAGATAAAGGAATTAGAAATTCTTATAAAGCATATATAGCAGTTGGAAAACCATTAGTAGAAATTAACTACTTTGAAATATGCAAAAAAGCAGGCATCAAAGATGAGTATGAATGTGAAGATCCAATAGTTACAAAATATGAATTGCTAAATGATGATGCAAAAACAGTATATAAGAAAACAAATTTACTTGAAAATGGAAAAGAATTAATAAGCGTAATATACTATGTATCAAAAAAAGCAGCAGATAATGGACTTACATTTACTGATGTAAATATTTATAGCAACTGGAAAAACTTAAACACATATATATCAGGATTTAACAATACAGATAACACTTGGAAATATAATATTAATCTAATAGACAATGATAAAATTGCTGAAGTAAAAGAAAACTTAATAAGTGCAAGTACAACATACAAAGTAACATTTGATACAGGTGTTGGTACAAATATTGAAGAGCAGGAAGTAAATAGTGGTGCGGTTGCAACTCGTCCAGTAAATCCATATAAAGCAGGATATACATTTACTGGTTGGACACTTGATGGAGCACCATTTGACTTTAAAACACCAATAACAAAAGATATCACTTTAAAAGCTACATATACATTAAATAGAAAAACATATAATTCTCAAGCTAATAATGCAGTTGCAAATAATGCAGCACAAAATACACCCGCTCCTCAAACACCAGTACAAAGAGCTCCAGAACAAACAGGAACAGTTCAATAAAAAGTGGTTTTTATAAATCACTTTTTCTGTTATAATTAAAGAGGTGACAAATATGGAAATAATTGCAAAAAGAAATGGAAAACTTTTGGAATACTTAGAAGAAAATATTGATATGCCAAAGAAAAAAATAAAAGAGTATTTACATTTCAAATCAATATATGTAGATGGAGTTGTAACAACAAGCTTTGACTATGATATACATGAAGGATCAAAAATAATAATAGATACTAAAAAGAAAACAAGAGTAACGCTACCATTTAAAATAATATATGAAGATAAAAACATAATTGTAATAGATAAACCATCAGGACTTTTAACAGTTGCAACAGAAAGAGAAAAAGAAGCCACAGCATACCATATGGTATCAAACTATTTAAAAAGTAAAGATAGATCTGCAAGAGTATTTATTGTTCATCGTCTTGATAAACTAACAAGTGGAGTACTTCTATTTGCAAAGAGTGAAAAAATAAAAAATGATTATCAAGAAAATTGGAATGAAAATACAAAAAGAGAATATATTGCAGTATGCCATGGAAAACCTAAAAAAGTTGAAGATAAATTAGTTAATAAAATAAGTGAAACAAGAACACATAAATCATTTATATCAAAAGATGGTAAAGAAGCAATAACAAATTATAAGGTAATAGAAGAAACTAAAAACTATAGTAAGTTAGATATAAATATAGAAACAGGAAGAAAAAATCAAATAAGACTTCAATTAAGTAATATTGGAAATCCAGTAGTAGGAGATCCAGAATATGGAATAAAAGATAACTTTAAAAGATTATACTTGCACGCATATAAGCTTACAGTATATAATAAAAAAGAAAAGAAAAATTATACATATATCGCAAAAGTTCCACAAGAATTTAATTATTTGCTAAAGAAGGATAGATAACATGAAAAGGAATTTACTAATAATTTTAATAATTATAATCGTTGTACTTGTAATGCTACTTGTACTATTAAATAAGAAAAATAAATTTGAAACAAATTATAATGTAAAATCAAAATTAGTTGAAATAACAGATGATAAAGAAATAAAAAATGCATTAAAAGATAAGAGCATAATAATATTTGTAGGAAACAAAAATAAAACATCAAAAAAATATGCAAAAGAACTTGTAAAAGTATCAGATGACTATAATAAAGCTTTTATATACTATGAATCATCTAATATAAAAATAGATGATAAAACATATAAAGCACCAGTATTAATAGGAATAGATAAAGAAAAAAATAAAGAAATAATAAATAATAAAACAAAGATAAATGAAAATGTTGATAAGTTATTTAATGATATAACAAATGGTGCATGTGGTAAAGAAGAAGCCTGCTAGATTAGTTTGAATAAACTAATCTTTTTTCATCTTAATAAGTATGAGGTGAGAAAATGAATAGTAAAGTTAAAATAAGTGGAATAAATACAAATGAATTAACAGTGATAAAAGAAGAAGATATGAAAAAACTATTTAAAAAGAAAGACAAAAAATCAAGGGAAGAAATAATAAATGGTAATTTAAAACTTGTACTTTCAGTGCTTCAAAAATACAAAGATAAAGGAGCAGATGACTTATTTCAAATAGGATGTATTGGACTTATAAAAGCAGTTGATAACTTTGATATAACACTAGGAGTTAAATTTTCAACATATGCAGTACCAATGATAGATGGAGAAATAAGAAGATACTTAAGAGATAATAAACTAATAAGAGTAAGTAGATCAATAAAGGATTTAGCATATAAAAAGCTAAAATTAGAAGAAGAACAAGGAAAACTAACAAAAGAAGAATTAGAAAAAAAGTTAAATGCAACACCATATGAAATCTCACTTGCAGAAGATGCTTTTAAAGATCCTATAAGCATATTTAAACCAGTATATGAAGATGGATCAGAAACAATATATTTATGCGATGAAATATCTGATAAAAATGATGGGAGAGATGTATGCAGTCACATAGCACTATATGATGCAATAAGAATGTTAAAAGAAAAAGAAAAATATATACTTAATGAAAGATACATAAATGGAAAAACTCAGGAAGAAATAGGACAGGATTTATTAATCAGTCAAGCACAAGTATCAAGAATAGAAAAAGGTGCAGTAAAAAAATTAAAAAAGACTCTTAAATATTAGATAATAAGCATAATATTAAAAAGGTGATGATATGTGCTTATCGGATATTCAAAATAAAAGTCTAGTAGATATGAAAAGCGGTAAAAACATAGGAAATATCGTAGATGTTAGAATAGACTCTGAAAAAGGAACAATATCTTCTATAATAGTAGAAGAAAAAAATCATTTTTCATTTCTTTCACGTGATGATGAACTAGAGATAAAATGGAGTGATATTGCAAAAATAGGAGAAGACGTAATATTAGTAGATATAAAATAATTATAGTAATAATTTTAAACGTAATATTATCAGTGCTTTTATATAAAATAACATTAGAATTAAATAAAGATAAAATAGAAACATACATAAAAAGTATAGTAGAAGACTATATAAAATCATCACTTAACTATTCATTAAATAAAGTAAATAGTAAAAATCTTTTAAAAATAGAAAAAGATGAAATAGATGTAAGAGCAGATAAAATAAATGGAACTATTAATATTATAAAAAAAGATACATATAATTATTTAAAGGAAAGATTTAATAATAAAAAATATATGATAATAAATATACCTTTAGACAATCTTTCTAAAAATAAAATAACGGGTGAAAATAAAAGTATTCCACTAAAACTAAATTATTTTATTGATAGCAAAATAAACACTAAAACAGTAATAAAACCATATGGAATAAATAATACATATGTTGAAATTAAGCTTGATATAATAGTAAGTTTTAAAGTAACATCAAATAGTATAAATGAGAAAATAAAATATAGAAGAGAGTACCCTTTAATTATAAAATTAATAAGTGAAAAAACTCCTAATTACTATAGTGAGTAATATTTACGAATAAGATAAATTATGATACTATAAATATGGTGATGATATGAAAAAAATAGCAGTAAATGGCAAAGAATATGAAGTAGTTGAAGAAAAAGGTGAAAGATTAAATGAAGAAGAACTTGAAAAATATCTAACAGAATATTTTGATGACTATGATTATGTTCTTGGAGATTATTCATATGAAAAATTAAGACTAAAAGGTTTCTGTAATAAAGAAAATAAAAAGGTAACACCAATAAACAATATAAATACAAAAGATGATTACCTAAAAAACCTTTGCGCATATCATGCTGATTATTTCTTGCTTAAAAAAATAAATAAGTAAAAGTACTTGAAAATATTACAAAATATGATAGAATTAATATATATGATAGGATAAGGAGTGAACGATATGGATCAGAATAAAAAAGTAATGTCAATCGTAAATAACGATGGTTCAGTAGAGAAGGTTGAAGTAGTTGTATCTTTCAAATTTAAAGATACAGGTATGGAGTATGTTGTATATACAAAAAATGAAAAAGATATAAATGGAAATATAACAGTATATGTTTCTAATGTAGATAGAACATCTGATACACCTAGACTTTTAGGTGTTTCTAGTGATGCTGAATGGTCTAGAATAAAAGATGTATTAAGAGAGTTATCAAAAGAGGTTTATTAGGAGGAGTCTTATGCATAAATACAATAATGTAGATTTAACAGATAGTGTTGATGTAGCTGAGCATAAAATGCCAGATAATATTACAAGATTAACAGAAAGATCATATACTAACACAAGTACAAACTATATGAATGAAATTAACCAAATAGATGAACAAATAAAGGAGAATGCAGTAGAACTTGATAAGACAATTAAAGATATAGTTGGACTTGATGCAACTGCATATACTGACTTAAGCGTTGATACATCATTCGTAAGAGACGATGCAAAACCATTAAGATTAAAACCAATTATGAACTCTAATACACAAGCAAATTATTACAATGCTCTAAAGACTAATGAAAAAACAAATAATGTCATAAATAAAGCAGAAGAAAATATAAGAGAAACTAGAGATAGCTTTGACATAGAAAGTCCAAAGAAGGCAGAATTTAATTTTGAAAACCCAACACCAATAAGATTTGATGATTTTAATGAGCCAAAGAAAGAAACTTCAATAATAGAGCCTAGTATAGTTATGAAAAAAGAAGAACATTTTGAACCTATTAAGGAAGTAAAAGAAGAAAAGAAAGAAATAGCATCTGATATTAGACCTTATGAAGTACCAAAGGTTGCTCTTGATTATCCAAAAGAAGAAAAGAAAGAAGAAGTTAAAGAAGAATCTGTAGAACTTACTAAAGAAGATAAAGATACTTTAGTTAAATCAATAGAAGAAGCTTTAGCAAAACTAAACGATACAAAAGTTATGACAGAGCCTGCTCCAAAAGAAGAGAAAAAAGAAGTAGTACATAAAAAGGAAACAAAGACAAAGAGTACTAGTAAGAAATCTTCTAATCAACCAGAAGACATGGATAGTGTAAAGAAAATGTATTCTGATTCAGAAGAAGCATTAAAAAAACAAGATCATTCATTAGATGAAGTAAATAAGAACTTAGCATCAGCAGAAGAAGCTAAAAAGAGAGCAGAAGAGAAAAAGAGAAATCTAATGAAAAAGCTAATAGAAAAAACAGAAGAAATTCAAAAACTTCAAGAACAAAAAGCTAAACTAGAAGCTGAACAAAAAGCTCGCCTTGCTGCAGTAAATAATGAAACATCAATTCTTGATAGAGAAAATGATGAACTAGAAGCAATGATTAGAAAGAGCGATGAAACAAAGAAACGTCTATCAGCATAAAGAGGTTAAAACCTCTTTTTTCTTTTTCTAATATATGATAAAATATAGTGCAGTGATGGAGGATTATATGTTTTCATATTTAAAAAGTAAAAATATATCCATAAAAAAAATATTATTGTCATTAGTAGCAGCATTTTCATTAATGGTGCCACTTGTGAATTATAGATATATGAATCTAACTATATTTGCAAAATCATTTAATATGCTAGCACTAGCAATAATTTTTTTAGCAGTATTATTTATAAATAGAAAAGACTATAGCCTAAAAAGAAGTAAAAAAATATTAAGTTTATTATTTGGAATATTTATGATAATAGGACAGTGTTATGTAAATGGTACAATACTTATATTTGATAGTATAATAAATATAATATTACTAATAATAAAATTAGTAGGATATACATATCTTTTTGAAACAATGTTCTATATAATAGATAAACTATTAGAAAAGATAGATATAAAAGAAATAAAACCTAAAAACAAATACTTTAAATGGTACATAGATAAATTAGATAAATATCCATTTAGAACAAGTTTAATTACAATAATGATTTTCTGGTTAATATACTTAGTAGCATTCTATCCAATAATATTAAATCCAGATTCATCATTTCAAATAATGCAATTCTTTAATGTAAAAACAAAATATATAGAATGGGTAATACCAAGAAGTAAAAATGTTAATATGACAACACATCATCCAGTGCTTCAAACAGTAATGCTTGGAATAAGCATACTTCTAGGAAGAAGTCTTGGAAGCGATAATCTAGGACTATTCATATACACAATAGTTCAAACACTTTTTTTAGCATCAGTTTTATCATTAACTATTAAATTTTTAGATAAAAACAAAGTACCTAATAGTATAAAATTTTCACTTATTCTTATATATTCACTTGTACCAATGTTCCCACTATATGCAATGACTGCAGTTAAAGATACATACTATACAGGATTTATAATACTATTTGTAATGTACATAATAGATTATATTAATAATTATAAAGATAAAAAAATTAGTATTAAAAATATGTTCCTGCTACTTGTAATAACACTTTTTATCGCACTCTTTAGAAATAATGGAATATATATTGTTGTAATAACACTTTTCTTTATGTTATTTTATAGTAAAACAAATATTAAAAGATTAGGGTTAACACTAGTAGTATTTTTATGTTTAATAACATCTTACAATAAAGTCTTAATACCAAAACTTGGGATAAGTGATGGAAGCATAAGAGAAGCACTTTCAATTCCATTCCAGCAGACAGCACGTCTTGCAAAATATGATGATGAAATAATAGACAGTAAAGATAAAAAGACGATAGATAAAGTACTAAACTATAAAACACTTGCAAAAAGATATAATCCAGAACTTGCTGATAACGTAAAAAATGAATACAATAAATATACAAAGAGTGAAGATTTAAAAGCATATTTTAAAGTATGGTTTAAGTATTTAAAGAAAAAACCACTTGTTTATATAGATGCAACACTTAATAATACTTACGGATATATTTATCCAAATACACACAATTCATATTTATACACTATGTATGATTCAAGAATAGTATATGGATATGATAAATATAAAGAAGATTATAAAAAAGAAAAATATAATAAACTAAAAGAATATATTGAAAATGATAAGTATGGAAATAAAGATAATATAAATATTAAGGAACCAAAAAAACACCATAATAAATATATAACAGAATATGAACTAAAATTTGATAAACCTTTAGTTAATTATCACTTTAATAAACTAGAAGGATTAAGAAACATATTGACAGAATATGGAAATATATTCCCATATATTCCATTATTAGGACTTTTATGTTCAATAGGATTTTCAACATGGATGGTACTAATAATAAGTGTATACTTAAAAAATAAAAAATATAAACTTGCACTTATACCACTTTATCTTTCAATACTTGTATGCTTTGCATCACCTGCAAATACATATTTTAGATATGCATTACCAGTTATATTTAGTCTTCCATTTATATTATGCTTAATAATTAGTAAAAAAGGAGTGTATATAGAAAATGACAAAAAATAGAAAGATAGCAGTATTAATACCATGCTATAATGAATCAAAAACAATAGAAAAAGTAGTTAAAGACTATAAAAAAGTATTGCCAGAAGCAAATATATATGTATATGATAATAATTCAACAGATGGAACAGATAAAATTGCAAAAAAAGCTGGAGCAATTGTAAGATATGAGCATCGTCAAGGAAAAGGAAATGTAATTAGAACAATGTTTAGAGAAATAGATGCCGACTGCTATTTAATGATAGATGGTGATGATACATATCCAGCAGAGTCTGCAAGAAAAATGTGTGATGCAGTATTAGAAGAAGATGTAGATATGGTAATAGGAGATAGATTATCTAGTACATATTTTGAAGAAAATAAACGTCCATTTCATAACTTTGGCAATAAATTAGTAAGATGGTTAATTAATACATTATTTAAAAGTAATGTAAGAGACATAATGACAGGATATAGAGCATTTAGTTATGACTTTGTAAAAACATTTCCAGTACTTTCAAAAGGGTTTGAAATAGAAACAGAAATGACAATACATGCACTAGATAAAAATTTCCTTTTAAAAGAAATTCCAGTAGAGTATAGAGATAGACCAAAAGGATCTGTATCAAAATTAAATACCTATAGTGATGGATTTAAGGTATTAAAAACAATAGCAAGGTTATTTAAAGAATATAAACCAATGGCATTTTTTGGTATAATAAGTTTTCTATTAATAGTAATATCAGTAGTAATGGTAGTACCAGTATTTCATGAATATTTTATAACACATCTAGTAAGACGTTTTCCAACACTAATATTTTCAGGAATATTATTTATAATAGGAATACTTTTATGGGTATGTGGAATAATGCTTGATGTTATTTCAAAAAAGGATAGACAACTATTTGAACTTATGCTAATTAGAACAGAAAAAGGAAGTGATAAATATGAAGAAAATAAATAATTTAAAAATAAATAGAAAAGTTTTAAAAAAAGCTACACCATATGTTTTAGTTGCAGGTATCTCTTTCGCTGGATTCACTGCACTTCATGAATCACCATTTAAAAGAGAACTAGTAAAAACACCAGAACTTACAAAAATAGAATATGATAGTGATGGATATGAAAGAAAATCAAAAAGTTATGAAAAAAAAGATTCAGGAAATAGTAATAAAGCAACATATAAAGGTGTATGGCAAAAAGATAATGATGGAAAATATAGAAGGACAATAGTAGAGTATGACCTAAAAGATAATGTATCAGAAGATAGTGTAAAGAAAATAGTGACAAGTGATAATGCATCATATGATTTAGACATGATATCAAAAGATAAAGAAACATATAAAGAAGAAAAAGACGAGTTAACAGAAAATGATCAAAAAATTAAGCCATATGTTACTGCAACACTTTATGAAGAAAATGAAGCAAATTACATCATGAAAGAAGAAAGCAAAAGAAGACTAGCATCAAAACTAGGAGCATTCATACTTTTAAATATATCTGTAGATTATTTTATATTTTATGAGCAAGAAGAAAGTAAAAAATATGTAAAGAAAAATAAGGATAAATAATGCTAGGTACAATTTATGGAGATAAAGCAGGGAGCATATATGAATTTAATGAAACTAAAAAAATAGAAGGCATAAATCCTGATAAATTAATAACAGAAGATTCATTTTTTAGTGACGATACAATAGAGATGATTGCAGTTGCAGATGCAATCATAAATAATAAAGATTATGAAGAAACACTCCTTGGATATATAGATGAATATAAAGACTATAAACCAAACTATAAACCTTATTTTACACATCCTTTTTCACCAAATACAATGAAAATTTTAAAAGGAAAAGGTAAAAAAAACAGCAATGGAAATGGAGCAATGATGCGTATAGCGCCAGTAGGATATCTGTTTGATAAAGAAGAAGATGTAATAGAAAATGCACGAAAAATAACTGAAATAGATCATAACTGTAAAGAATCAGTAGATTCTGCAACAATAATTGCATTAATGATTTTCTATTTTAGAAAAGGATTAACAAAAGAAGAAGTATATAAAAAACTTTCATTAAAACATGATTATAAACCATTTAAAAAATTTAATATGACATGTAGTGAAACACTAGAAAACTGTCTTTATGTAATATATAATTCAGAATCATTTGAAGATTCCATAAGAAAATCACTCCTAATGGGAGGCTGTGCTATAACAGGATCAGTTGCAGAGTCACTTTATGGTATGACAGAAAGTGAAAAATCTGATGCTATAGCAAATCTTCCTAAAGGTTTTGTAAAAGTGTTAAAAAAATCATATGATGAAATAAGTAGGTGATTATCTTGAATATATATAAAAGTCTAAATGAAGTAACTAAATATATAGACGATAATTTAGATAAAGAAATAGACTACAATCACATTGCAAGAATATTAGGAGTAAACGTATATACCATGCAGCGTCTATTTGCAGTCCTAACAAACATTACATTAAGTGATTACATAAGAAGAAGGCGTATG
>ONSL01000032.1 GCA_900320505.1 uncultured Eubacteriales bacterium | reverse complement strand
GCAAAATGAGAATGTAATTTCTTACATTCTCATCTATAAAATCAATTAAATTGTAGCAATGCTAATTTTTATTCACCAACACTACTTGAAATTTAATCCATTTTTTCTTTAATTGCAGCTTTTGCAAGTGAACATCTTGCATTTAAAAGTCTATATGGTGAGCATGAAACATAGTTAAGTCCTATCCTACTAAAGAATTCTATTGAATCTCTATCTCCGCCATGTTCTCCGCATACACCGAGTTCAATAGAAGGATTTGCAAGGCGTGCAAGACGGCACGCAAGATCAACTAGTTTTCCTACTCCTTCAGTATCAATTGATTTAAATGGATCTTTTTTAATTAAGCCATTATCAATATAAGAATTTATAAATTTAGGAGAATCATCTCTTGAAAATCCTAGTGTTAGCTGCGTCAAATCATTTGTACCAAAACTCATGAAATCAGCGTAAGGAGCTATTGTATTAGCAAGAATTGCAGCACGTGGAGTTTCAATCATTGTACCAATCTTATAGTCAAACTTGACTCCTTCATCTTTCATAACTTTATCAAGTTCGTTAACAATTATATCTTTAACAAATAAATATTCCTTTTTAGAAATAGTTAGTGGAATCATAATTTTTGATACAACATTAATGCCCATCTTTTTAGCATCAATAGCTGCCTTTGCAATAGCATCTGCTTGCATTCTACCAATTTCTGGGTAAGTAACATCAAGCCTACATCCTCTATGTCCCATCATTGGATTAAACTCTTTCTTTTCATCTATTTCTTTCTTGATATCTTCTATGCTCATATCAAGTGATTTAGCAAGTTTTTTGATATCTTCTTCTTTCTTTGGTAAGAATTCATGAAGTGGTGGATCAAGAAGTCTTATAATTACTGGACGTTCTTTCATAACACTAAATATGTCTAAGAAGTCTTTTCTTTGATATTCTTCTAGTTTCTTTAAAGATTCTTTTCTTATTTCCTCATTTGGTGAAAGTATCATACGTCTTAAATCAAATATACGTTCATCTGTAAAGAACATGTGTTCTGTTCTGCAAAGTCCTACTCCTTCTGCACCAAATTTAACTGCATTTTCTGCATCTATCTTTGTATCACAGTTTGCACGAACTCCTATTTTTCTTATATCATCACACCATGACATAAATGTTTGAAGTTCAACCGATGCTTTAGCATCTTCTGTTTTGATCATTCCAACGTAAACATTTCCAGTTGATCCATCTAGACTTATATAGTCTTTTTCATGAACTATATTTTTACCTACTCTAAAGAGTTTCTTATCATAATCAATTTCGATATCTGAGCATCCAGATATACAACATGATCCCATTCCACGAGCAACTACAGCAGCATGACTTGTCATACCGCCTCTTACAGTAAGCATTCCATTTGCAAGTTTCATTCCAACAATATCTTCTGGACTAGTATCAGTTCTGACAAGGATTAGATTTTCTTCTCCATCGTCATGTGCTTTTTTAATATCTTCTGCAGAAAAATATACCTTACCATATGCTGCTCCAGGAGATGCTGCAAGTCCTTTTGCAATAGGCTCATGCCCTTTTAAATCATCTTCGTTAAATTCTTTGTGAAGTACTTCATCAAGTCTATTAGAATCAACTCTTAATATTGCTTCTTCCTTTGTAATAATTCCTTCTCTTACCATATCAACAGCACATTTAACATCAGCTTTTGCAGTTCTTTTACCATTTCTTGTTTGAAGTATGTAAAGGTGTCCATCTTCTATTGTAAATTCCATATCTTGCATATCTTTATAGTGCCTTTCAAGTTCCTTTGCATAACTTAAGAATTCATCATAAACATTTGGCATATCTTCCTTTAATTTTGCAATTGGGCTAGGTGTTCTTACACCAGATACAATATCTTCTCCTTGTGCATTAGTTAAATATTCTCCAAAAAGTTCATTTTTGCCATTTACTGGGTTTCTAGAAAAACATACACCAGTTGCAGAATTATCATTTAAATTTCCAAATACCATTTCCTGTACATTAACTGCAGTACCATACGAATCACTTATTTCATTTAATTTTCTATATACTTTAGCTCTTTCAGTATTCCATGATTTAAATACAGCTTTAACAGCATTATAAAGAAGTTCTTTTGAATTTTCTGAAAATTCATAACCAGTAAGATTTTTATAGTTTTCCTTATATTTTGAAATTAATAGTCTTAAGTCATCATCTGTAAGTTCAGAATCTTTTGTATATCCTTTTTCTTTTTTCATATTATTAAGAATTTCACCAAAAGATCCTTTAGGAAGTCCTAATACTACATCACTATACATTTCTATTAATCTTCTATATGAATCTAGTACAAAATGAGAATTGCCTGTCTTTTTTATCATACTATTAACAGTTTCACTATTAAGTCCTAAATTAAGAATAGTATCCATCATACCAGGCATAGAAACTCTTGCTCCACTTCTAACTGATACAAGAAGTGGATTTTCTCCATATCCGAATGTTTTATGTGTCTTTAATTCAAGCTCATTAATTTTTTCATCTATTTCAGGTTTTAATTCATCAAAGAATTTATTATCATCTAAATACTTTAAGCATGAATCAGATGATATTGTAAAACCTTTTGGAACAGGCAAATGAAGTCTTGTCATTTCAGCAAGGCCAGCACCCTTTCCACCAAGGATATCTCTCATATCCTTATTTCCATCTTCAAAATTATATATATACATACAAGCACCTCTTTATTCTACTTAATAAGTATATTAAATTTATGAATAATTTACAAGTGTCTTTATTCTTTTTATTACTTTCTTTTCAATTCTTGATATATAGGACTGACTTATGCCTAAATCTTTAGCAACCTCTTTTTGTGTTTTAGCTTTGTTTCCTAAAAGTCCAAATCTCATAATCATAATATCTCTTTCTCTAGGAGAAAGTCTTGAAATCTCATTAATAATTAAATTTTTTTCTTCTTTTTCTTCAAATTCTCTAGTAACTATATCCTTTGATGTACCAAGAACATCTTCTAGATGAAGTTCATTTCCAGACGAGTCTAAACTTAAACTATCCTCAAGACTAACCTCACATTTTACTTTTTTATTTTTCCTTAAATACATAAGTATTTCGTTATCAATACATCTAGATGCATATGTTGCAAGTCTTATATTTTTAGATCTAGAAAATGTATTAATACCTTTAATAAGGCCAATTGTTCCAATACTTATCAAATCTTCTATATCAACCCCTGTTGTTAAATATTTTTTAGAAAGAAAAACAACAAGTCTTAAATTTCTTTCTATAAGAACATTTCTTGCATGCTCATCTCCTGCTTCCTTTAATGATACATAATATTCTTCCATTTCTTTAGATAATGGTGCTGGCAAATTTTTATCACCTATAAAATAAACTCCTTTATTTACATCAAAAAACTTTCTTAAAAATAATATTATCTTTTTTAATCTATTCATATTATCCTCCAATTTCTATATTCCCAGGTAGTAATGCATAAAAAAGCTTATTTGTGCTTTCTCCTACTAGTAAATTATTAAAAAGTTTACCATCTATATAAACTTTATCTGGTTTAATGCATCTAATAATGCTTTCTCCATTAATTGTTTTACATGGTACAAGTATTTCTTTATCACATTTTATTAAACTTTTAGATACTATAATTATATTTCTATTGAAATATGGATCTTTTATAACATTTCCTGTATCAATAAAAGAATCAGTTATATATTTTGTTTTACCTATTACAAGCTCAAGACTATGCTTTAATGAATTTTTATTATTATTTTTACTTATAAATTTTATTATTTTGTAAAGAATTATTGGTATAAAAAAATAAATAAATATTAAATTAATATTAAAGTTATCTTTAATTATGTATATAAATCCACCAAGTATTATATTAATTACATAGAAAAGAATTAAATTGTTCTTTATATCATATGATTTAAAGGCTATTATATTCATTATTATACTTATAACAAATTTAAAAACAATAATGCTTAACTTATTAATATTGATAAATAAAAGTATCATACTTGCCTCACCAAACAAAGATGAAAAAGCAAGCCTTTTAATAGTTATATTTTTCTTTAAATAAATGCTTTCTATTTTAAGAATAGTAAGGTCAATAATAAAATTAACTATAAATAATAAATCAATATATACATACAATTTTCATCACCATTATAAGTATAAAAAAAAAGAGATAAATAACTTGTCGAAATTACTTTCTCTTTTTAATAAAAATTCTAATTGTTTGACCTATAAATATTGCATATATTATTAAATATATCCACATAAATATGTTATAAGGTATACCATTTAAATAATTTGAAATAACTGCTGGTATGCTTTCTGGAATGTAATTATTCATAACAGCTTTAACATCTGCAAGTGGGATTAAGTCTTTAAGCAAAGTTAGACTTCTTAATATTAAATCAATTATTACAAATCCATAAACAAAAGCATTAAAGTTTCTAAAGAATATAACGATTAACAATAATGCTATTACAAGTACAATTAAATCTATATACATATTACAAATACTCCTTTATATATTTATTGTTTTTTAGTTCTTCTCCAATAGTTGTAAAGTCTCCATGTCCAGGATAAATGTTTGTATCAGAACTAAAATTATTTAAAATTTTTAGACTCTTTTTCATATCATCAAGTGATCCTCCAGGAAGGTCACATCTTCCAATACTTCCTTTAAAAATAAAGTCTCCAACAAAAAGTGCATTGTCATCTTTAAAATAATATGAGACAGAGTCTACTGCATGCCCTGGTGTAAAATATGGAGTAAATTTAAATGGACCAAGTTCTATTTCCTTACCATCTGTTACCATACTCTTTTTAAATATCTTAATGCTTCTTTTTGAAAGAAAATTACGAAGAGCTCCTACATGATCAAAATGTGAATGAGTAATTAAAACTCCAATTACTTTGCTGTCTCCTATCTTATCCTTTATTTTAGGAAAATCATCTCCAGGATCTATTACAATACATTTATCATCTTTTTTTAATATATAACAGTTTTCATCTAAAAAGCCTGTTACTACATAATCAACTATCATAACTACCACCCTATTCTATTAATTATTGTAACACCCTATAAAAATGCATGCAAGTATTTTATTTTATTAAAATTTATTGTACAATATAAGTACGTTCCTATAGCTCATCTGGATAGAGCACACGCCTCCTAAGCGTGAGAGATGAGTTCGAGTCTCATTGGGGACACCATAAGAATTTAAAGAACTTGAAAAAGTTCTTTTTTTATGTTAATATGATTGTAGCAAAGAAATTTGCATACAATATAAAAGGAACACCTGATATTCGCAAGTTGAGTGTTGCCATTAGAATGACTTTCACCTAATTCACTATTGAGTTAGGTGATTTTTCTTTTAATAATTTAATATCAAAAGGAAGATTATTACAAGTAATATTAGGATTAAAAATTTTTTTACTCATATATATTGCCTACCTTCACAAGAAAAAAAGTCAATCACCCAACAATCAAATGTTCCTAAGAATATTTTAAAAAATATATTATATTAGTATCAATAAAATCATTGGTGTATATGAGTGGGTGTATAATCAATCAAATTATGTTATACTCTATGTATGCCGATTTAGTATAATGGTATTACAGATGCATGGTAAGCATCTAAAGGCAGTCCAATTCTGCCAATCGGCACCATAATGCTTCCGTGATGGAACTGGTAGACATATAAGATTCAGAATCTTAAGGAGAAATCCATGTGAGTTCAAATCTCATCGGAAGCACCAAATATAAAGTAAAATAGTAGAAATAATCTACTATTTTCTTTTTAACGTTAATACTTTAGATCTTTCATATTTTATAGTGTTAGTTGTTTCAAAATTACTAGTTTTGTTATTTTTTCTTTCTTCAATTATTTCATCAACTACTTTATTTGCAGATACTCTTGCATCATCAGAATATGGATAAACAATAAATTTATCATCATCACTTGCTACAAAAGGAGTATAGTTGTATTTTTTACCTTTAATATCAAGCCTTTTTATATCAGTCTTTCCATCTGGAATTTTAACACCTATAACTGCAACGTTTACACCGTTCATCTTTCCTGTTACATATAATCCATTAGTTGCATTATTTAATCTTTTAACATCATTAAGTGTATATGAAAGAGGTGTTAACGTGTCCTGATCAAAATCAAGAGACTTTGTATCATAAATTAAGGGTATGCCAGAAATGTTGCCAATATACTCTTCTCCATCAAGCATTATTGATAAGGATGAGACATAAGTCATCTTCTCCATTTTTGTGCCCAATGATTTAAATATTTCTTTTTCAGATTCAGTCATAGGAATTAATGCGTTTTTTTCTTCAATTTCTTTATAAAGATTCTTTTTATCTCTATGAATTCTATATGCACATCTAATCATATTAACACCTGGTATAACACTTAATATGCCTCCTATTACAGATTCTTTCTTTAACATATTATTATATTCATTATCAACTTTTGAATTATAATATGCTATGAATTTCTTATCAAGTTTATATCCTTTCTTACCAATGTCTACTAATATATTGCGATTAGAATTAAGATAAATATAATATGTTCCAGTAATTGTTAGTATATCTCCTGCTATAAATAAAAGAACGTACATAATACTCCTCCTCTTTGTTAACAAATATTCTAACATATTTTTTAATATAATGATATAATAAAATGCATGGAGATTATATATGCTTACTAAAGAAATTGAAAACATAGAAAGTTATTTATATTTATCTGAAGGCAAAAATGCAAAGGTGTTTGTATATAAAGATAACTTATTAAAACTTTATAAGTATGATTGTACATATAAATCAATGATAAGTAAGAGTATGTTTAAAACTCTTAAAGAAATAGAAAATAAAAACTTTGTAGATCTTGGAGAAATTGTATATAGAGAAAAAGAAAGATTGTTTATAGATGGATACACAATGAAAAAAGTAGACGGTGATAAAATAGACTTAATAGAAGCAGATACTGAATACTTTTTAGAAATGATGCATTGCCTAGATAATCTAGCAGATGAATTTACAAGAAAAAGAATAATAATGTATGATACACATGAAAAAAATATAATATTTACTGAAAACAATGTAACAGTAATAGATCCAGATAAATTTTTTAAATCAATTAGAAATAAGAAAAATATTTTTCTTATAAATAAACTGAGAATAATGGAATATATTAACTGTACATTAATGTCTGATTATATTAATAATAATCATAGAAATATGAGCGAGATTATGCTTCCTAATCATGAAATAAGAAATAATACAGATCTTTCTTATTATTATTCTAAAAGACTAGTAAAAAAGAAATTAAAAGACAATTTTAAAGACGTCCCATAAGGACGCCTTTTTAGACTTCTTGAATAACAGTTATTATCATTGGCCTAGAACCAGTCTTATCAAAAAAGAATTTACCAAGAATTTCTCTTACATCATTTTTAATTTTAGTATAATCAACTCTTGATTCGCCTTCTACTATATTAGATTCAATAACTTCTTTTGATTTAGCAGTTGCTTCTTCAAGAAGCGCTTGATTATTTCTAACATATATAAATCCACGAGTAAGGATTTCAGGTCCACCAATTAATTTTTTACTTTTTTTATCTAATGTTGCAGCGATTATAACAATACCATTTTCTCCAAGCATTTCACGATCTTTTAGGACAAGACTTGACATATCTTCAATATTCTTGCCATCAAATAAAGTATCACCTACTTTAACTTTATCAAAATTATCTTTATTATATTTACCATCAATAAATTCTGCAACATCGCCATTTAGTTTTAATATAATATTATCTTTAGGTATTCCAGACTCTTCTGCAACCATAGCATTTTCATATAATGCTTTATATTCTCCTTTAACAGGAAAATAATATTTTGGTTGCATTAAATCTATCATTTGCATTAAATCTTCTCTTGATGAATGGAAAAGTAAATGTTTTTTAGGAGAAAGAGCAACTGCATCTGCTCCAAGTATTGCAACCTCATCCATTACTTCTGCCATAGTTTTTTCTATTCCAGCATAACTAGGTTCTGTTATAAATATTGTATCGCCATCACATATTTTTATAAACTTATCAAATCCTTTAATAATACGCTCAAGATTTGCAAATGGACGTTCTTTTGCATCACTTATTAAAATCACAGCATTCTTATCATTTAAATTATCAAGTGTTCCAATAATCTTTTTATTAGCATCTAAATAACCCATATCGATTGCATTATAAATTGTAGTTTGCAGTCTTTTTCCCATAATGACAATCTTTTTATTTGTTTTAGCAGCTTCATCAAAAATTTCTTGGATTCTATAGAAATGTGCTGGAAATACTGTTGCAATTATTCTTCCATCACTTTTTCTGAATACGTCTCTTATAAAGTCTTCTACTCTATTTTGTGGACTAGTGTGTCCAGGCCTTTCGGCATATATTGATTCAGACATCAAGCATAGAACTCCTTCTTTACCAACATCTGCAAGACGTCCTAAATCAGTTTTGTACTTTTGAGGAACAGTTGGATCAAAAGTGAAGTCTCCTGTATAAACTATCGCTCCATCTTTAGTATATAAAACATAAAGAACTGAATCCGGAATAGAGTGTGTAACACTAATTGGATAAATGCTTAAATTTCCAAACTTAATTTTTTCATGAGGTTTAACCTCAATTAGCTTATGTTTATCCTTATCACGATTATCTAAATCTTCCTTTAGTATTTCCAAAGTAAGTTTTGTTCCATAAACAGGAACCTCTGGAAGCATTTTAAGAATATCAGGCACTGCACCCATATTACTTTCATGTCCATGTGTTAAAAATATACCTACTATATTTTTCTTATTTTTTATTAAATAATCTATATTTGGTATTATATAATCAATACCTAAATTATTATCATTATCATATTTTAAACCAGCATCAAAAACAAAAATTTTCTTATCTACTTCAACAACATACATGTTCTTGCCGTTTTCGTTTAATCCACCAAGTCCAAATATTCTAATTTTGCTCATATAATCACTTTCTTTCTATATATTATTAACGCTGCAAACTATGGCTAATTATACCATTAAACAGCAAGTTTAGCAAGTGCTTCCTTTGCTGCTTCCATCTCTGCCTCTTTCTTTGATTTTGCAGTTCCTCTTCCATAAACGATTCCATCAATAACTGCCTCTACTGTAAACTTTTTATCATGAGATGGTCCTTCTTCATTTACAAGATTATATATAACACTTTCTTTTTCAGTCTGAACAGCTTCCTGTAGTGCACTTTTATAGTCTTCAAAGAATTTAACGCCTTTTTTAATATATGGAGTAACTATTTTTAGAACTACCCTTCTTACAGTTGCAAATCCAAGATCAAGATATATCGCTGCACATAATGATTCAAATATATCTGAAATAGATGCTTTCATCGACTTTGAATCTTTGCTTAACTCTCCTTGACCAACAAGTAATAATTTATCTAGATGAAGTTTAATAGAATATTCATATAATGCATCTTCACATACATACGATGCTCTTACTTTTGTCATTTCTCCTTCATTTTCACTATAGTTTTCATATAGATAGTCTGCAACAACTAAATCAACTATTGCATCTCCTAAAAATTCTAGTCTTTCATAGGATTCTAACCCTTTATGTTCATTTGCATAAGAAGAATGTGTAAATGCTCTTTTATACAAGCTAATGTTTTTAGGTTTTATAGATAGCTCTTTAAATAAATTTTCTAAATCATTCACTTTTAATCACCAATGTTATTATATATTATTTAAAGTATTCTTTCAATATTACCACTTGAAAATAAAATTACTATCTAGTAAAATGTTAATGGAGGATAAATGAACATAATAGTTAAACTCATAAAAATTTATCAAAAAATGCCATTATCTAGTCATAAAAAATGTAGATATATTCCAACATGCTCCGAATATACTATAGAAGCTATCGAAGAATATGGAACATTAAAAGGACTTGGTCTTGGAATAAAAAGAATATTAAGATGTAATCCATTTGGAGGTTATGGATATGATCCAGTAAAAAGGAGAGAAAAATGAAAAAAAAGAAAAAATTATTTTTATTATTAATGCTAGCAGTAATACCACTATTTATAACAGGATGTAGGCAAGATGATATGGAAGATATTGATGTTGTTGTTACAAATTATCCTAATGAATATATTACGTCAAAGCTTTATGGAAAGCATGCAAATATTGAATCAATATATCCAGATGGAGTTGATATTGCATCATATAAAATAACAAGTAAGAAAAAAGATGATTATGCTAAATCAGGGTTATTTATATATAATGGATTAATAAAGAAAGAGAGGAATTTAGCACTTGATTTACTTGATAGAAATGGTGATTTAAAAATAATAGATACAGCTTATTCATTAGATGAAAATGAAAGTGAAGAAGAATTATGGCTTAACCCATCAGAACTTCTAATGATGGCTAAAAATGTTCAACTTGGATTAAATGAATATGTTACAAGTACATATTTAAAGAAAGAAATAGATAAGAATTTTGAATCACTTAAAGTTACACTATCAGAGCTTGATGCAGATTATAGAGAAGCTGTTCAAGATACAGAAAATAAAGAAATAGTTGTTAATAGTAGTAATCTTAAATTCCTAGAAAAATTTGGACTTACAGTTTATGTAGTCGATGATGAAGCATCAGATAAAACAATTAGTGACGTTGAAGAATTAATGAAAAATGGCAAAATAAGTTATATATATGATTTTAAGGATGATAGTTTATCAAATAATTCAAAGAAATTACTTGCAACATATACAAATGTAAAAGAAAATAGTCTTCATAAAATAGATAATCTATCAGATACAGAAAGAGAAAATAATAAAGATTATGTATCACTTATGAAAGATAACTTAACACTTCTAAAAGAAGAAATGTATCAATAAAAAAGGACTCAATTATTTGAGTCCCTTTTATTATTTACTAAATATACTAAATATTCCTTTCTTTGAAGATTTTTTAGAAGTCTTTTTCTTTGCAGCTACTTTCTTTTCTTTAGAATCTACTGTAAGAATAAATTTAGTATTAGCATCATCATTATCATTCTTCATAGTAAATGTTTGATAATCATTATTAGCATTAATAACTTCTTTTAAAGCATCCATGCTACCTTTTAAATCTCCATTTACTAATTCATTTATTTTATTAATTCCTTCACTATCAAATTTAGTCATACCTATAGAAAGTGTTTCTGCGCCTTGTTTTAATG
>ONSL01000026.1 GCA_900320505.1 uncultured Eubacteriales bacterium | reverse complement strand
CTCTTTGAAAATATTTATTTATATGTTACGATTAATGTAACAAAAAAAGAAGTAGAAATCTTATCTACTTCAATCATGGTTAGATTTACCATTTACACAGAATTTTTTACACACTCAAATAGAACAGAAATGTTCTATTTTTTATTTATAAGTTATATAAAAGAAGAAGTATTATTACTTCTTCTTTATTTCAAATGTTATATCGTGAGTTTTTAAATCATTTTTTAATTTTACATATTTAGTTGTTACTTTTTGACTATCATATGCTATTTTATTTTTATTTGTAAATTTTACTTTTACATTATACATGCTATTAAAATATTTATATGTAAATTCGTAATCTTCTTTTATTAATGGCTTTGTTATAGATAATTTTTCACTATTTATATTTATTCCTAAATATCTTATTATTGCATAGTAATATATTGCAGCACTTTCTATTATATATCCATTATGGTTAAAGTTAATTACTTGATCTTTTTTAAATAGCTTTAGAAATTCATTATCATTTTCTGTTATAAATTTATATATGTTTGCATTATTTTCTTTATAGTTTAATTTTAATTTTTTGTATTTATTTATGTCAATTTTATGACCTAATTTCTTTGATAGTTCTATAAAACTATCTACTGATTCTTTATATATAAAGTTATATTTTTTAGATGATAATAATATTTTATTTAATTTATCATATATTATATTGTTTATTAGTGAATAATCTTCGTAATAATATATGTATTTATTTATTAGATTTATAAATAAGATATCTAGATTATATTTTTTTATTTCATTTAATGAATATTCTTTAAATATATTACATATTAAACTTAATTCATAGTTATTTGGTTTATTTATATATAAGTTATATGGAATTATCTTATTAAATAATATATTTAATTTATCTGTTTTTGTTTTTATATTTAATCTATGTAGTTCATTTGTTAGATTGTTATTATTTATTTTTATTGCAGTATCTATGGTTGATAGGTTAGAGTATTTTTCTTTTAGGAACCATGTATCTTTTTCATCTGCAATTCCTAAAGTAAACGCAACTTCTATTTCTTTATTTTGTTTTAGTTTTAGATCTATTATTGCAGTATCATTTACATATTTTTCTATATTTGTAGTTGCTGTAATAAATAGATTATTTGTACTTGTTATTTTTATTATGTTTTTTTCTTTATCAAATTCAGTATAGTGATATCTTCCGTATAGTTCTTCAAAGTTTAAGTGAAGTCCTAATTTTATATTTGCATTTTGTTTTGATTTAATTGTTATTTTGTATATTTTTACATTATCTATTGTTGACAGTGTTTCTAGTACTTTTACTTTTGTGTTTTCTCTTTCAAATTCTCTTTCTGTTATTCCTTCTTTTACTATGAAACTATTATAGATTAGTTTTCTATTATTTATTAATATTTCTTCAGATGATTCACTATATATATTACACTCTTTTGTAATTGGTCTTTTATTATATAATGTATATGAATAGAATGGGGAAGTTATTATTTCCATATTATCACTTATTATTTTATTTGTGAGTGCATAGTTATCAAATTTATTTATTACTAATTCATTATCTTTATTAAAACCACCATATGTATTTTTTAAATATAGTTTTTCGTTATATGGAAATGATTTGATACTATTATATTCAATCTTATTATATTTTAATGTCTCTATATAATCTTCTAGTCTTGATGATGATATGTTTGTTCTTGCTCCTATATAGAGTAGTATTAATTCTTTATTATTTATGTCTTTTTTATTTATTTTTATTATGTCTTTAGATTTATTTAAATATAAGTATATATATCTATTTAACATTTCTTCATCACTATTTTTATATATAAATACAAATTTTATATTTATTTTTTTCTCTTCTAAATATTTATGAAATTTAATTATATCTTCCATTAGTTCTTCATTTATATTATCTATTATTATGTATTTTTCACTATTATTTAAATTAAATTTCTTTAAGTTTTCTATATCCAATGTATTATATGTTATTAATGAACTTTTATAATTGCTGTATAATGGATTTTCTATATAGTATATTAATTTGTTATATGACTCGTTATTTTCTTCTTCTATGTTTGATTTATCCATTATTTCTTTACTTGTTACTACTATATCATCTTTAGGTGATGTTATTACTGTTATATTTTTTCCTGTTATTTCGTAGCATATACATTTTATATTGTCACTATATTTATTATCATTTATGTTTATTTTATTTCTTTCATATATATTTAGTTTATTTAGATATAGTTTTCCTATTTCTCCATCTGTATACGAATAGAATAGCTTATTGTTATTAAATATTATTTTGTCTTTATCTTTTTTTGCTATATCATAGTCTGTATCAAAGTATACATATACTTTATTTATTCCTTCTATTTTAGTTACTAAACTATCTTTTATAAGTGTTGTTTTTATATGAATGTTTGTATTTTTACTATTATAGTTTTCATATATATAGTTGTTTTTTATCTGTTTTGTAAACTTTTCTGTATCAATATATTTTCCATCTATATCAAATATAAATTTATAGTTTTTTAGCACTTCTTTATCTTTATATGTTAAATAGAATCCATTAAAATACATTAGGTTTAAATCTCTTGAGTTTAATAATATACTTGTTGCAACATTATTATCTATCTTTATGTTTTTATCTGTTAGATTATATTTTATATATTTAAGTTTATTTACTTCTATTTTATTTTTTAAATATTTATTATAGAAACTATAATTATATATATATGAATATATGTTTTTATATTTAAATTTAATACCTATTATTCCATTGTATCCATTTTCTTTTTTGTATGCTTTATTGTTAGGGTGTTCTAGTATATTTATTAATGTATATAGTGAGTTTATTTTTATTTCTTTACTTTCTAATGTGATTATGTATTTTACTTTTAAGTTTTCTAATTTTTTATCATCATATTTTTCTAAGAAGTTGCTAGAATCCGATGCCATATTTGTATAGTAGTTTTCAATTATTTTTGATACTTTTATGTAAAATATAAAGTCTTTATTTGTATCTTTATACTCGCTTATTATGTTATCTATATCTTCATATTTATCTATATTATTAAATATTATTAGTATTTTAAATGAATAGTTTGTTTTATTTATATATAGTTTTGTTGATCCTTTTTTATATAGGTCTTTTAACTGATGTCTTTCTAAGTATCTTACTGGATTTATTTTTTTCATTAGTTTATATCTATAAAAGTTTTTTGTTTCAGGACTACTTATATTAAATAGTGGATATTCTTTTAAATAGCTTTCTTCTTTTCTAATACTATATAGTTTACTATAATTATCATATTTTAATGTATAGAATAGGTTAGATGATTTACTTGCTATTTTAGATGAATATTCTAGGTATCCTTCTGTTATTTTTTTTATGTCTTTATTATAAAGTTCAATTATTGTTTTAAATGTTTTTAATAGTTTATCATTTTTATATTCTTCTATTTTTTTATACATATAGAAAAGTATATAGTCAGGTGTTTCTTCACTAATACTATAGTATTTATTAATAGAGTAGTCACTATTTTTATTAGATGTATATATTGCTGTATCTATTTTTTTAAATTCTTCATATATTGTTATTATGTTTTTTACTTCATTATTAATTATTGATATATCTATATTTCTTATTGTTTCTTCAACTTCATTTATTGATTTATATGATAATTTTAATGGTTTTAGTGTGTCAAATAGTGTATCTATATTTATTAAATAATTATTATTTATTAGGTAATTTTTAAGTGCTTTATAAAGTTTATAGTTAAGAGTACATTTATATTTTTTTATATAACTATTATTTGTAACATACATTTTAGTTATGTCAAAAAAGTCTGAATATATAGAATTTTTTAAATATAAATAATAATTATTCATAATACTTCTCTCCTTTTTATATTATACTATAGTTTAAAATGAAAGAAAATGATATAATTTAAAATGTGATAATGAAGGTCATAAATTATGCTAAAATTCAGAATGAGGGAGACAAGACTTTAAAATTAAAAAAAGAAGATTCTGTATGTCAAGGTATCTTTATTAAATATTTTACAACAGAAGATGATGAAACTAGAAAGATAACTAGAGGATTTGATTATTAATATAATAATCCTTTTTTTTATGCATATAATTTATTGGTGATTATGTGTTTTCTCGTAATATTAATTTAAGAATTAGGTATTTTTTAATTATTTTTATTATTTTATTAGTAGTTATTTTATTAAAAGTTTTTTATATAGAAGTTTTTAATAATAATAGATTAAAAAGAAAAGCTGACATGTCTTGGAGCAAGGACCTTCCTATTGAAGGAGAGAGGGGCAAGATTCTTGATAGAAATTATGACCCTCTTGTTCTTAATAAAAGTTCTGCTAGTTTATATGTTGTACCTAATGAGATTAAGAATAAGAAGAGGGTATGTAATTTACTTTCTAATATTTTAAATTGTAACTGTTCTGATATTTATAATCATTTAACTAAAAATGTTGCTATTGAGAAGGTGTTTCCTAATGGCAATAAACTTTCTAAAAGTAAAATTGATAAAATAAATAAATTAAATATTAAAGGCGTTTTTTTACTTAAAGAGAATAAAAGATATTATAAGTATGGTAATATGCTTTCACATACTTTAGGGTTTGTTGGAGATTATAATCAGGGTCTTTCTGGTATTGAGCTTTATTATGATAAGTATTTAAAATCTGGCTATGGATCAATTAAGTATTATACTGATAGTCATGGCAATAAACTTTCTATTAGTGATGATTTAATAAATGGCAAGTATGGATATGACGTTAGATTAACTATTAATATGGATATTCAAAAGTCCATTGAAAGAGAACTTGATAATATTATGTATAAGTTTGAAGCTGATAATGCTCTTGCTATTGTCATGAATCCTAATACTGGAGAAGTTCTTGCTTTGTCCAGTAGGCCTAATTTTAATCCTAATTATTATAAGAAATACAAAAGTGAAATTACTTCTAGAAATCTTCCTATTTTTTCAACTTATGAACCTGGAAGTACTCAAAAGATAATTACTATGACTGCTGCAGTTAATGAAGGTGTTATTGATATTGATAAAGATAGATTTTATGATTCTGGTAGTGTTAAAGTAGATGGTGTTAGGATTGGATGCTGGAAGTCATCAGGTCATGGTGATCAAAGCTTTATGGAAGTTTTTCAAAATTCTTGTAACCTTGTATCTTGGCAAGAGATACATTTTATATAAATGAGTATAAATATGATGTTGAGATAATAATGTTATATGACTTGATTGGTAAAAAGAGTGTAGTAAATACAAGTGAATTTAAAGAATTTGCAATTAAAGAAAAGAATAGTAATAAGTATAAGGTTTATAATTGATAAATTTAATTTGATAAACTACAATTGAGTAGTTTATTTTTTGTAATTATGCTATAATATATTTGATTTCGGCGGTGGTATATATGAAAAAAATAATATTTATAGAAGGATTGCCTACTGTTGGGAAAACATATTTAGTTAATGAAATTAGAAAAAAGAATTTGCAAAATGTATATGTTGTTGACGAACTTATTAATCCTGATATTAAAAATGCCTTTATTGATTCTGAAGATAAATTTTTGAAAAATGATGAAATGAAAGTAAATAAATACAATGATGGTATAATCATTATTGATAGAGGACCTATAAGCACTCTAGTATATAATCAAGTATTACATTTAATTGATAATAACTATGATGCAAGTTCTGTTGAAAATTGGTTTAAGCAATTTTTAGATATTTATAAAAGTGATAATACATATAATTATTATTTAAATAATCCTGGTATTTATAATCCATCTTTAAATGATGAAAAAAATCCTTTTGGTTCAGTTGAAAATCTAAAATTAACGCACGAAATAACGATATTTAATTTGAATAAATATGCAAAAAATTATAGAGTTTTTAATTATGATAAAACAAATATGGAGGAATTATTAAATGAAATTATTAGTTAATTTATGTGCACATGATGGAATAATAAGTCATTATGCAGGCGTTGGAACAATTGTAAGAAGGTATGTAGAAGTTATTAGAAAAATATTATCAGAAAAAAGTATTGATTATCATTTGAATCTTTTTACACTTGAATTTAACGAAAAGAGTATGGGGTATAATAAAGAATTATGGGATTATCACGCCTCATTAGATAATACATCATTATATATTTTATCAAATGGGACAAAAGGAGAAACAAGTTTTGGTAATATTGAAAATTGGTTGCTTGCTTCTAAAAATGTTGCTAATGAGATTAATAAGATTAATTTTAGTGATTATGATTATGTATTAAATTTATGTAATGATACACCTTTTGCTTATTTAGTAACTTTAATAAAAAATGAAAAAAATAGCATTACAGCATGGATTCCACATTCTACAGGAAAAATTTATGATGAAGATATGTCATTAAGTGATGAAAAGTTAACAATCAATGAAAGAGTAAAAATGGAACAAGATGTTATTGATTACATTAATAATCATAATAATACTTATGCCATTTCTACTGGAATCTATATAAGGAATCATTTGATTAATTCATATGGACTTATCAATAATATTGATTTAATTAATGGTGAACTTTTATTTAGAAATAATGTATATACTGAAAATAATCGTATATATGAAATTTTTAAAGAAGTAAATAATTATGATTCAATAATTCTTTCACTTGGAAGAGCAGAAAGATATAAAAATTTAGATAAGACAATGCTTTTGGGAAGTAAATTAGGGATAAAACCTATTGTTATAACTCAGCAATATTTTGAAGAACAACCTATTGTTAAAGAGTATAAAGAATTAGCTAAAAAAACAAATTCACTTTTATTTGTTGATGAACCATTTTTTTTACCACAATATATTGTAAAAAAATATAATAAACCTATGATATTATTAATACCATCTGAAAGAGAAATATTTGGGCTTATCATAAATGAAATGCGCAGATTTAATAAAGATAATGTTTTAATAGTTGCAAACGATCGTGGTGGATTACATGAACAGATTAGTGATGGGATTGATGGTGTTTTAGTCGATTTGAATGATATTGATAGCAGTGCTAATAAAATTAGAAAATATTTTGATGAAGAAACAATTAAAAAGATGAATTTTGAATCACAAAAAAAATTGAATAATAATTATAATTTAGAAAAAAACTTTGATTTGTTTTTTAAAAAAGTGTTAGGTGATGAATATGAATAGTTTATTACCTAAGATTGATGATTTAGAACCTATTGTTGATTCTAGGCAGACTTTTAGTGAAACTCCATTTATAAGAGATTTTTACAAACTTGATGATGCTGAAAAATTACAAATATTAGCTGATATAGTTAGACAAACAATGATTTATGAGAAAATTCCAAATCCATTAATTGAAAAAAAATTATTAATTGGTGATGATTATACATCATCTAAGATTTTTATAGATTATTTAAAGTCATTAAATTTATTTGATGATACTCAACTTGTGTTGGTTTCTAATAGAAAAAACATTGATATAAATAATTTTTATGATTGTCATTTTTCAGTATTGGTTAATGGTATTAATAATAAAACCTATCTTGTTGATACTACTCCAGATATAGGATATGGTTTTGGAGAAGTAAATGAACTTTCTAATAGAGATTTATATAATAAATATATTGTTTTGGATAGTAATATTATAAATATCATTGATATTATAAGAGATGATATGTATGATATAAGTAAAGGTATTTATAATGATAAACAAATTGATAATTATAAAATTATAAGAAAATTTTTTTCGAATGAAGTGTTTGATGGTTTATTATTAAAATATTATAATTGCGTTTTTTTGAGTAATTTTGATAAGTTAAAAACAATTATGAAAATTGATTTTCATGATAGAGTTGATAATATCAATAGTACATATTTACAAAATGAATTATATAAAATCAAAACAATTAAAACTTGGCAGGAATTATTAAAAAAAATGACTATAGAAAGTAGTAATTTAATGGAACAACAGCGTATTGCACAATATATATGCAGTGAATTAAAATTGAGTAGGACAATTGAAATAAATGGTAATGTTATAAAGTTGAACCATATAACTCCAAGATTACTATGGGAGAATGGCTATAATGTCGTTGTTATAAAATCTTCTGCATATTTAATGGGAATTCAAGCATCTTGCGAAGATTATGTTATATCAAAAAGAAAAGATATAATTAGTTCTTATATGTGTAATATGGGAGAAAAAAATATGTTTGGATTAAGACCTATGGCATATTTTCATCCACACGGATTGAAATATGAATTTCAAATGAATGGTCCAAATAAAGTTATTTTAGTAAGTGAAAATGCAAAAGAATTAAATGAAAGAAAACATTATATTAGGGATAATATGACTAGAATAATACAAAATCATTTCATTAATTGGTTTAATGGAGAGAAAGTTTTATGGGATACAAATTTAAATACAAATTTAGTACATACTACTGATGATTCAGTTGAAGCATGTATACATTTATTATCAGGGTATCCAGAGTATCAATTATTTACAAGATTTAATTACCCAAATCCAGTATTAAGAAAGGAAAAAAGAAAATGAATAAAGAATATGAATATAGTTTTAAAGTAAAGGATATTACTCCTTTTATTGATTATTGTGTAAATAATAAGTATGAATTAAAAAAAGAATATGAACAAACTAGAACACTTTATAAAAATGGTGGAAAAGTTATGGCTCGAATTACTAAAAACATTTATAAAGATAATGAAACTGAAATATTAAATTTTAAAGATGATAATTTAAGTGATAGTGTTTTAAAAGTAAGCAGGGAATCAAAAGATTTAGTAATGAATGATGAAAATAGAGATTTTGTTAAATCATTATTAGAAATTTTAGAATTAAATGAAACAAAAAAATTGGTAAGAAAGCGCTATGTGTATACATATAACAATGTTACTTTTGAAATAGATAATTATACAACACCTGTTATGAATGTAGTAGCAATTGAAGGTGAAAAAGACGAAGTTGATAAAGTATATAATGAGTTAAAATCGGTTATAGACAGTAATATTGTGAATGATTAAGACAACAATGGTTGTCTTTTTTCATATTTTCTAGTTAAGTATAATAAAATTTAACTGGGAGGTTTATATGGAAGAAATAATAAAAGAACTAGAAGTAATTATTAACAAAGATTTGTATCAAGAAAAAATAATTGATTTTGATGAATTTAAAATTATGAATGAATTATTATTAAAGGAAGATGAAGATGAATATATTAAAAACTAGAACAGAACTAACTAGTGGTAAAACAATATATGATATGAATCTTAATGTTGGTTATTATGCAAGAGTTTCTACTGATAAAGATGATCAATTAAATAGTTTAGATAATCAGTCTAAATATTTTAGAGAAATGATTAATGAAAATAAAAATTGGAATTTAGTTGGAGAATATATTGATGAAGGTATATCAGGTACACAGGTTTTAAAAAGAGATAACTTCTTAAAAATGATAAATGATTCAAAAGAAGGAAAGATTGATTTAATAATTACTAAGGAAATATCTAGATTTTCCCGTAATGTAGTAGATAGCATTAAATATACAGAAGAATTACTTAATAATGGTACTGTAGTATATTTTTTAAGTGATAATATTAATACAATATACCCTGATAGTGAATTTAGATTAACATTGATGTCATCTCTTGCTCAAGATGAAGTTAGAAAATTATCTGAAAGAGTTAAATTTGGCATTAAAAGAATGATAAAAGATGGAAAAATAATAGGTAGTAGTTTAACAGGGTATTATAGAAAAAATGGAAAATTGATTATCAATGAAAATGAAAAAGAAATTATCGAAATACTATTTAATTTATATTCTACTGGTAAATATTCATTTGAATACATATCAAGAACACTTGCTAAAAAAGGTTATTTTAATAAATATGGTAAAGAATATTCCGGAACTACTTTACGAAAGATGCTACTTAATCCAAGATATAAGGGATACTATACAGCAAATTTAACTTATGTAGAAAGTTATAAAACACATAAGAAAGTTGAAGTTCCAGAAGATGAGCGAATAATTTATAAAGATGAAAATATTCCAGCTATTGTGTCTGAAGAACTTTGGGATAAGGCAAATGAGGTATATAAATCAAAAAGGAATTTAAGAAATATAAATAATCTTAATAAGCAAGAATATTTAGATAATTCTAAATATACAAGTAAAATAATATGTAAAGATCATAATAAATATTTTACTAGATGTGGAAGTTGTAAAAGAAGAAATAATCCAGTATGGGCATGTAGAGAGTACATTGTAGGTGGTGTTGTAAAGTGTGAATCACCATTTATTAGGGAAATAGAATTAGATAGATTAATGTCATCCTTAATAGAGGAAAAAATATCTAAGGAAAAAGAAAAAATAATAAATAGTTTATTTCAAAAGTATTTAATAGTTTTTAATAAAAATAATAAAGAAGAATTAAATAGTTTGAAATTAAAAATAAATGAACTAAGTAGAAATAGAGAAAAATTAATTGAACTTAATTTAAATTCAATTATTTCTAATGATGAACTAAAAGTTAGAATTGAAAAAATTGATAATGAAATAAAAAAAGTTAATAATAAAATTGAATCATTTGAATTTATAGATAATGGTAAACGATTAAAAGAAATAGAAAAAAAAATAACTAATATTTTAGATGTTAAATATCATTTAAACATATATATAAATCTTTTTATAGATAAAATTCTTGTTACTAAAGGTATTACAAGACATAAAATGAATTTTGAAATATATTTTAAAGATGGTGAAGTTAAATCATTAGAGTTTGTCAATTAATGTCGAATTATTTTTTTAACCCAAAAAATCGAATTTGAGGAATCCAGGGTTTGTAAAACTGGGAGAACTTCTAGGTAAAGACAGATTATTTTCTTATTTACATAAGTTTGGTTTTGGTAATAAGACTGGTATTGATCTAGAAGGAGAAGGAAGTGGCATTTTATTTAAGGAGAAAGATGTTCATAATCTTGAACTTGCAACAACTGCTTTTGGACAGGGTATTAGTGTTACTCCTATTCAGCAGGTTAGGGCAGTTTCTGCAGTTGTTAATGGAGGTTATTTATTAAAGCCATATATTGTTAAAGATATTGTTGACTCTAGGACTGGAACTACTATTAAAAGTTATAAGAAGAAGGTTTTAAGAAAAGTTATTTCTAATAAAACTAGTAAAACTATGAGAAGGGCACTTGAAAATGTTGTTGCAAAAGGAGGAGGCAAAGCTGCATATATTGAGGGGTATAGGGTAGGTGGCAAGACTGGTACAGCACAAAAACAAGAAAATGGTAAATATTTAGTTGGTAATTATATTATGAGTTTTATGTCAGTTGTTCCTGCAAATAAACCTAAAGCTGTATTTTATCTTGCTATTGATAATCCTAAACATACTCCTAAACTTTCCAGTTATACAACAACTCCTATTGCAAGAAGAATTTTACTTGATATTATAGATGCACTTAATATAAAGCCTCAAAAAAGTGAAATTCCTAAAGATTTAGAATGGAATGATACGGTGTATGTTAGTGTTCCTAATATTAATGGTAAAAATGTTAAAGATGTAAAAGATCTTTTAAAAGATTTTAATGTTATCTATAGTGGTAAGGGGAATACTGTTTATGATGTTTCTCCTAAAGCAGGGACAAAGATTCCTACTGGTAGTAGTGTAAGGGTTATGCTTAATTAGTGTAAAGAAATGTTAAAATTACAGTAAATTAATAAAAAATGCTTTATTTTATGATATAATATTTTAATATGAAAACGGAGGAATTGAAATGCTTCTACTTACAAAATCTATATTTGCAGTTATGATTGGCTTCTTTTTATCAGCGATACTTGGATTTTTTATAGTACCACTTTTTAAAAAAATGCATGTTGGACAAAGAATAAGTTCTTATGTTGGAGAAAATCATAAGAAAAAAGAAGGCACTCCTACTATGGGAGGTATTATATTTATTCTTTCAACTGTTATTGCAATGCTTGTTCTTGTTGCAACTGGAAGGGTTTCCTATACATCTAATTTAGGAATTGTCCTAATTGTATTTATTGGACATGGTCTTATAGGATTACTTGATGATTTATTATCAATAAAAAAGAAGAATAATGAAGGTTTAACGGTTTATCAAAAATTATTCTTACAAGTTCTTATTGCAATACTTTTCTTCTATATATATATGAAAAATGGTGGACAGACTGCTTTTGTTGTTGGTACTTTACATATTGATATTGAAATGGGATTTTTATATGGACTTTTTATTCTTTTGATTTTAGTTGGTTCTACAAATGCAGTTAATTTAACTGATGGACTTGATGGTCTTGCTGGAGGACTTTCAGCGATTGCTATGCTTGCTTTTGCTCTTATTTCTCTTATGGTTGGTTATGAAGATATTGGTATATTCTGTTTAGTTCTTTGTGGAAGTTTGGTTGGATTTTTACTTTACAATACATTTCCTGCAAGAATTTTTATGGGTGATACAGGTTCTCTTGCTATAGGTGGTGCAATGGGAGCTATTGCAATACTTACTCATAGAGAGCTTACTTTGATTGTAGTTGCTGGTGTGTTTATCGTTGAGACTTTATCTGTTATTATTCAAACATTTTCTGTTCAGGTTTTTCATAAAAAAGTATTCTTGATGACACCACTTCATCATCATTTTGAAAAGCTTGGTTGGAAAGAAACTGATATAGTTAAGATGTTTTGGATTGTTGGTCTTGTACTTGCTATGGCTGGGATACTCTTTGGGGTATGGCTATAGCCTTTTTTCTTTATATAATAGGAAAGTTATAGAAAATTTTATGAAAAGTCTTAAATATTCCTTTTAATATCAACAAAACGTTGATATAATAATGTTAGTTACAAAGGTGGTGGTTTATTTGAAAATATATAAGGCATATAAGTTTAGAATGTATCCTGATAAGGATACAGAGATTAAACTTAATTCATTTATGGGGACAAG
>ONSL01000020.1 GCA_900320505.1 uncultured Eubacteriales bacterium | reverse complement strand
TTTTCTTATTTTAACGACTTAAAAATGTGCATTTTCTTACGAAAATACACATTTTGGGTCGTAATGCACTTAATTGTGCACTTTACTTAGAATTCAACGAGTAATATTAGATGCTTCCCTAAATATTTTGTTCATTACACTTCTAAATACATTTCCTATAAGGTTTGAAAGCATTAGTGATGATTTTGAAAAAAAGTTATTATAGTTTGAATCTTTTACAATATAGTTATCTGTTTTTATCTCTTTACCTTTTTCTATATCTTTATCTAATTTTTTAATAGCAGTATCTGTTAGAGAATATTTCTTTACATAAGGCTTGTAAAATCCAAATCCAACTGCTAAATATAATGACATGAAAAGTATAAATGTAAATAAAAGTGTAAATCTAATTATGTTCTTCATCTTTTATCACCTCATATAGTATTTCACTTAATGCTTTTGATGTTCTTACTACTTCTTTTAGTGTATTTTCTTGTCCTCCTATTTCAATTAATATCGTGTATTTTGAAAAGTCTTGATTATATACTCCATTAACACCTCTTCCACTTTTCTTTAGTATACCTTTAGAAAGTCCTTTATACTTTTCATTTAATTTATCATTTATCTTATTTATAAATTCTAGATTTTCATTATAATTTTTATTTTCAAGTCCTAATAAAAATAGTACACTTGCATATTCTTCTCCATTAACATTTACTGTTGTTTTATCCCTTTTTAGACTATCTCTATGTATGTCAATAAAGTATTTTATAGATGGATTTTTACTTTTTACATCTTCCATATATTCTCTGCTACATTTATAACTATCTGAATATTTATAGTTATGAAAGTTTAAAAGTTCTTTTATACTTCTTTCTTCTACATATGTATTTATTTTATTTTTATCTAAATATTCTTTTATTATATAGTTGTTAACTGATACTTCTGGATTTATTAAATATGTACTATCATAGTATTTTTCTGTATCATGAGTATTGTAAATATATACTAAATAATTACCATAGTTATTTTCTCTATTCATTACTTTTCTTTTTTCTTTCTTATATGTATAAGTAATATTTAATATGTCTGTTACATGATATTTATGTTTATATTTTCCAAATATTATTTTTGTAAGTACTGGCATTCTTATTTTTATATTATAGTTGTAAAAGAAAAAAAAGCTTATTGAAAAGAAGAATATAAATATAAAAATGTACTTTTTTATTTTTTTCATATTTATCACTATTATAATTATATATATTGAGTTTTAATTTATATGTCGAATTAAAATATATTATTTATTCCATTTGATATTATGTATGATAATAATTTTATTTTTGTATCTATATCTTTATCTGTGAAGTATGTTTTTTCTATATCATTATTTATGCTTGATCCATTAATTATTGTTGGTATTCCTATCATTATGGTGTCACAATTAAATGTTTCTTTGTTTATTTTATTTTCTCCTCTAATTAAGGATGATGAAGTTATTTGTATATTCTTTAATAATCTATTTATATATGTTGTTTTTAACGAGTCTATTAGTATTATTAGATCTGGTTTTACTATACTTTTTACAGCATTTATATGTTTTAATGAATCTATTCCAGTTAGTCCATAGACAGATGGCTCTAGTGTCTTTAATCTTGGTGACAATATTTTTTCAAGTGAAAGAGGTCCTAATGCATCACATATTATATTTCTGTTTCCAAGTCCGCATACTAAAATGTTTTTATATTTCTTTTTATAAAATTTCTTTAAGGCATCACTAAATATTGACGATAAGTTAATATCAATATTATCAAATGTTATACTAATGTATTTTCCTTTATCGAAGCCATTTATTTTTTCTTTTAATGTCATTTCTTCTACTATTATGTTTTCTTTTTCTTCTTTTTTATAGTTTATTATATCTTTATATTTTATTACATCTATAGAATCTATTAAAAGATCTGTATCCATTTTTATCACATCCTAGTTATATAATGCCCAAAAATACTAGAAATTATTGCATTTAATGCAAAAATTTGATAGAATAAGTTTGTTTACAAAAAGTGAGGTGAAATTATGCCAAATATTAGAGGTGCTAAAAAACGTGTTCGTGGAAACGGCAGAAAAGCTGTTGTTAATACATACGTTGGTTCAAGTATGAAAACTGCTATTAAGAATTTTGAGAAGAGTGTAAAAGAAAATGATAAAGAAGCTGCTTCAAAGAATTTAAATATTGCTAATCAAAGAATTGATAAAGCTAAAAAGAATGGATTAATTAAAGAAAACAAAGCATCACGCGCAAAAAGTAGATTAATGAAAATGAAAAATAATATGGAGTAATTGAAATTACTCTTTTTTTATGTCATAATTATTTTGGTGATTATATGAAGAAGTTATTAAGACTTGGACTTATACTTATAGTTTTAGGAGTTATTTATCTATATAAAGATGATTTAGTAAGAGTATATAACAAGTATGTTGTAAAGAAAGTTCAAGATGTCAAACTAGATAGCAAGAATGAATTTAATAGAAATTATAGTTTTAATTATGTACAGTTAACTGATAATTTTGTACCTCATTCTAAGCAAGATATTTATAATATTTATTATACTGCTATTAATGCTGGAAAAAGTAAATTTACATTTTACTGTCCAGATGAGTATAAAGATTGTTTAAATGAAGTAAAGTATCTTGCAAAAGATCAGGTAACTTTATCTAATATAAATAATTTTGTTCATCCTTTTAATGGATTTAAACATATTGAAACTACATATGATTCTAATGGTAAAGTTACATTTACTCTTACTCATACTTATTCTGATAGTGATTTGGAAGCTGTTAGGGAAAAGATTAATGCTATGGAAAGTACTTTAAAGGATGACAGGTTATCTGTAAAGGATCAAATAAAAGTTTATCATGATTATATAATTGATCATACTGTTTATGATTCTGAAAGATCTGATAAAAATGAAATTAATTATAAATCTGATACTGCTTATGGTACACTTCTTCAAGGATATTCTTTATGTGGTGGTTACACTGATTCTATGGCAATAATTTTAAATGATATGGGGCTTGAAAACTATAAGATATCAAGTGAAGATCATATATGGAATGCTGTTAAGATAGATGGTGTTTGGTATAATCTTGATCTTACTTGGGATGATCCTGTAACTGATGATGGTACTAATGTTATTGAACATAATTTCTTCTTGGTTGATACTAATACTTTACTTAATGAAGAAAAAGAAGAACATAATTTTGATCAGAATGTTTATAGTGAATTAAAAGCAAACTAAAAAAGACCTTATGGTCTTTTTAATTTTCATTATTTCTTGTAAATTTATTAAAATCTTCTATTTGTTTACTATATAAATCAGTAGAATCTAACTGTTCAATTAGTTTCTTTTGATCACGAGTAAGTTTTGTTGGTGTTATAACTCTAAATCTAACATACATATTACCTTTAGAATGTTTAGCTTTATTGTCTACTCCTTTACCTCTTATACGTTGTTCATCACCACTTTGAGTACCAGATGGTATGTTTAATCTAATATTTCCATATAGTGTTGGTATATCCTTTTTACAACCCATAATTGCTTCACAGATTGTAATTGGTACATCAAGGTAAATATCATCATCTTTTCTTTTAAAGTATTCATGTTCTTCAACAGTAAACTCTAGATACAAGTCTCCGTTTGCTCCACCATTTGTTCCAGGATTACCTTTTCCAGGTATTCTCAATCTATCACCAGTTGCAATTCCTTTTGGTACATTAACTGTGATTGTTTTGTGACTTTTAATTCTACCTGTTCCATTGCAGTCTGGACATACTTCTTCATAAGTTTTACCTGTTCCATGGCATTCAGGACAAGTTGTTTTAGACAAGAATGAACCAAATATAGTATTTTGTTCATTTGTTATAGTACCAGATCCATGGCATCTAGAACATGTCTTACTCTTTAGCCCACCTGCTCCATTACATTTATCACAAACTTCTGTTACATCCATATCAAATGATTTCTCACAACCATTTACAGATTCTTCAAAGGTTAAGTTCATCTTTCTTAAAAGATCTTCTCCATCTCTTGCTCTAGATCCTCCTCTTCTTCCACGTGAGAATCCAGAATCTGTAAAATTGTCTCCAAAGAATGAATCAAATATATCGTCAAGATTTGTAAAGTTAGAGAATCCTCCTTGGAAGCCATCGAATCCTCCATAGTTTCCATAGCCTCCACCTGCTCCAGATACTCCTGCTTTTCCAAATTGATCATACTGTTTTCTCTTTGTCTCATCACCTAGTACTTCATATGCTTCACTTACTTCTTTAAATTTATCTGCTGCGTGTGGATCATCCTTATTTAAGTCTGGATGATATTTTTTTGCTAATTTTCTAAAGGCACTTTTTATTTCATCTTGAGTTGCATCTTTTGAAACTCCAAGTACTTCATAGTAGTCTTTATCGTTATTCATCTATGTCACTTCCTTACTTATATAGTTTTTCTAATTCTTTTAAAGTATCCTTAAACATATTTAATGCACTTTCAAATACTTTTGTATCATTTAAATCTATTCCAATTATCTTTAAAATATTCAGTGGATAATCAGTTCCACTCTTCTTTAGAAATTCAATGTATTTTTCTTTGAATACTTTTGTTCCTTTAATAATGTTATCAGCAATATAAGATGCTATTGAAAGACTTGTTGCATACTGATATACATAAAATGGTGTATAGAAGTGTGGAATACGTTCCCATTCATATCTTATTGAATCATCTACAACTACATTTGGTCCAAAGTAATCTTTGTTTAATTTGTAGTAGTAATCACATAGGTCTTCTCCAGTTATTGCTTCATCTTTATCTGAAAGTAGATGTGCATATTTTTCAAATTCTGCAAACATTGTTTGTCTATAAATAGTAGCTTTATATAAATCTAGTCTTTCGTTTAATATGTATTTTTTCTCTTCATCCGTTTCTGCATGGTCATACATATAGTAGCTTAGCAATAATTCATTTGTTGTTGATGCTATTTCTGCTAGGAATATTGGATAATTACTATTTATAAACGGATTATATTTATTTGCAAAGTATGTATGCATTGCATGACCTGATTCATGTGCTAGTGTTGATACATCATTTAATGTTCCATTAAAGTTTAATAATATGTATGGATGTGTATCATATGTACCTGTTTGGTATCCTCCACCACGTTTTCCAGTGTTTGGATATACATCTATCCATCTTTCATTAAATTCTTTATCAAGAGCTTCTATGTATTCGTCACCCATTATGCTTAATGCTTTTCTTACAATGTCTTTAGCTTCTTCTATTGTATATTTTTTATCAGGCATTTTAGATATTGTTGCATATGTATCATATAAATGATATTCAGATAAGCCTAATGCTTTTTTCTTTAAATCGTAATATTCATATAGTGTATCTAAATTATTTCTGACTGTTTTTATTAAGTTATCATATAATTTAGTACTGATGTTTTTGGAATATAGATACATTTCAAGAGAAGAATTATATCCTCTTACTTTTCTCGTTACACTATCACACATGCAAGTATTTGAGTATGTTGATGTTAATGAATTAAGTATATTTTTATAACCATCATATAGGTTTTCAAATGTAGATTTTCTTAATGCTCTATCGTTTGATCTTATATATATTGGATATAAGCTTTCTGTAAGTTCATGGCTTACACCTTTTTCATCTGTTACATCTTTAAAATGAACATCTGTATTTAAAAGATATGATGCTGTTTCAGAAGATCCTCCTAGTACTCTTGAGTAGCTTGATATTAGTTTTTCTTCACTACTTGAAAGAGTATGAGATTTTTCTCTAAATATATTTTCAAATGTATGTTTATAATCTTTTAAGAATTGTGTATCAAGATATCCCATTATCTTTTTTTCATCTTGCTTTAATAAATTAGGGATAAAGTCTGCAGTTAGAGATGAATATTTTGTATATAGACTTTCTACTTTTGATAAAAGTATTTGGCCTTCTTTTACGTTTTTATCTTCATCACTATAAAGACTTGCATATACATCTAATTTGTATATTTTTCTTGATAACTCTTCATCTTTTTTTATATATTTTTCAAATGATTCTTTATTATCAAATGCTTTTTCTTTTAATTTATTTAAATCATCTAAATTATTCTCAACATACTTTAAATCTTTATTAAATTCACTTGTATTTTCATATATATCTTTTAAATTCCACTTGTATTTTTCTTCTATTTCTTCTCTTTTTAGTACCTTTTCCATATATTCTCCTTCTATATAACCAAATATAGAAGTAGCTAGGGGCTACTTCTAACTAGTAATTATTTTTCTGTATAGTCTGCGTCTTTAATATCATTATCGTCTTTTGACTTCTTGTCTTTCTTATCGGATTTTGTTTCTTCTTTAGACTCTTCTTTAGAAGCAGCTTCATAAGCTTTACCTGCTACTGCTACAGCTTTTTCTTGTAGAGCATCTTTGGCTTTCTTTAAATCATCTTCATCAACTGGATCTTTAGCAAGCTCTTCACGAACTTTCTTGATTAAGTCATCTATTTCATTTTTATCATCTTTAGATACCTTATCTCCAAAGTCTTTCATAGAATTTTCAGTTTGGAAGCATAACTGTTCTGCATCATTCTTTAAGTCTGCAGTTTCCTTACGTTTCTTATCTTCTTCCTTATTAGCTTCTGCTTCTTTCATCATTTCATCTACTTCTTCATCAGTTAAGTTAGTGTTAGAAGTAATTGTAATAGATTGTTTCTTGTTAGTTCCTAAATCTTTTGCAGATACATTTACGATACCATTGGCATCAATATCAAATGTAACTTCAATTTTAGGAACTCCACGTCTTGCAGGTGGAATATCTGTTAATTGGAAGTTTCCAAGTGTCTTATTATCTGCAGCCATTGGACGTTCACCTTGAAGAACATGTACATCAACTGCTGGTTGGTTATCTTCTGCTGTTGAGAATACTTCACTCTTTGATGTTGGAATTGTTGTGTTACGAGGGATTAATACTGTCATAACACCACCTAATGTTTCAATTCCTAATGATAATGGTGTAACATCAAGAAGTACAATATCATTAACATCTCCTGTTAATACACCACCTTGAATAGCAGCTCCCATCGAAACTACTTCATCTGGGTTAACTTCACGACTTGGTTCTTTACCTAATTCTTTCTTAATTAGATCATATACCATAGGTATACGAGTAGAACCACCAACGAATATTACTTTATCAATGTCATCTTTTGTAAGTTTAGCATCCTTTAATGCTTTTCTTACTGGCTCTAGTGTAGATTCAACTAGGTCTCTAATTAAATCTTCAAATTTAGCACGAGTTAATGTTACATTTAAGTGAAGTGGTCCGCCATCTTTAGATTGTGCAATAAATGGTGCTGAAATAGTTGTTGTTGTCATTGATGATAAATCCTTTTTAGCTTTTTCAGATACTTCCTTTAATCTTTGCATAGCCATCTTATCTTTAGATAAGTCTATACCATTTTCTTTCTTGAATTCATCAATTAGATAATCCATAATTCTTTCATCAAAGTCATCTCCACCTAGATGGTTATTACCATTTGTAGATTTAACTTCAAATACACCATCACCTAACTCTAGTATAGAAACATCAAATGTTCCACCACCTAAATCGTATACTAGAATTGTTTGATTCTTATCTTGTTTATTAAGTCCATAAGCAAGTGCTGCTGCAGTTGGTTCGTTGATTATTCTTTCAACTTTTAATCCTGCAATTTTACCTGCATTTTTAGTTGCTTGTCTTTGAGCATCATTAAAGTATGCTGGAACAGTAATTACTGCACGATCTACTTTCTCTCCTAAATAGCTTTCTGCATAATCTTTCATGTAAGAAAGTATCATTGCTGATATCTCTTCTGGAGTATATTTCTTTCCTTCAGCTTCAACTTTCTTATTTGTACCCATTAATCTTTTGATACTTGAAATAGTATTTGGATTAGTGATTGCTTGACGTTTAGCAGCATCACCTACTATTCTTTCTCCATTTTTAAATGCGACAACAGATGGAGTTGTTCTTCCTCCTTCAGGATTTGGAATAACTTTTGCCTCTCCTGCCTCTAATACTGATACACAACTATTTGTTGTACCTAAATCTATACCTATAATTTTACTCATTATTTATCATTCCTTTCATTTTTATTTTTATTATCTTTTCCCTTTTCTTCTTTTTCATCTATTTTATTTATCTTTACAGTTGCTGGACGGATTACTCTGTCCTTTAACTTGTAACCTTTTAATAATACTTCTAGAACTTCATCATTCTTAAAGTTCTTATCACTATCAGAAATAAGTGCCTGCTCTAGGTTAGGATCAAATTCCTCTCCTTTTCTATCTATTGTTGTAACTCCGTATTTTTCTAATATTGATACTAATTCAGAATACATCATCTTGAATCCACTCAAGAATTTTGATAGTTCATCTGTTAGATTGTTATCATCTAACTTTATCGCTCTTTCAAAGTTGTCAACTACTGGTATCAAGTCAAGTATTAAATCTTTGTTGGCATATTTAAGCATACCAGCTACTTCATCATCTTTTCTTTTTCTATAATTTACAAGTTCTGCTCTTCCTTCTGTGACTTTATTGGTAAGCAGCTTATTTTCTTTTTCTAAATCTTTATTTTTATTATCTAACTCATTCTTTTCTTTTGTTAGATTTTCTATTTCACTTTTTAACTTATTTATTTCTTCTTTTTCTTTATTATTTATATGTATATTTTCATGTTTCTTATTATCATAATGCTTTCCATGTTCATGACTGTTATGACCATTATGATCATTAAAATTATTATGAGTTACTTTTTCATTAATTTTATTTTCTTCTTTCATCATACCACTTACCTTTCAATATTTTTCTTAATAAAATCAAGCATGTTTACAACTCTATCATATTCCATTCTCTTTGGACCTATTATTGCAATAGTTCCGGAATCTGTTGGAGTTTTATAATTTGTTTCAATTACTGTTACATCTTTATCAAGTTTATTTTCTTGTCCAATGTAAATCTTGATTTTACCATCACTTCTATCTCTTGTTATTTTGGAAAGAGCTTCTTTGTTATCGAGTTTGTTATATATTTCTTTTATTTTATTTAAATCAGTAAACTCGGGCTGATTTAAAAATTTTGTTGTACCATTTACGTGAACATGTTCTTCATTATTATTTGTTGTAAAATCTGTAAATACCTGGTAGAAAGCATTGTATATTTGTTCATGCTGACTAACGTACTTACCTATAATTGGTTTTATTTCATATTCAAGTTTAGTTGAAACCTCATCTATTGGAGTACCAACAATTAAATTATTAATTAATGAAACTGTCTTTTTAATTTCATCTAAATTAACACTTTCAAAACTAATTGTTTTATGTTCCACATGTCCTTTATCAGTAACTACTATTACTATAAAGTTTTCTTTGTCTATTGGAACAACCTCCACTTGTTTAAGCAAATTATCATGACTACTAGATCCAAGAATTACTGTTGCATAGTTTGTTATATCAGAAACTACTTGCAAGCTTCTTGATAAAGTATCAGATAAGTTCAAACTTTGATTTTGGAATATTATTGCAAGCTTATTCATATCATCAGGATTCATCTTACGTGGTTCCATTAGATTATCAACATAGTATCTATAACCTTTTTCTGAAGGTATTCTACCACTTGATGTATGTGTCTTAAGAATAAGTCCACTATCTTCCAAAGTCTTCATTTCTGCTCTTACTGTTGCACTAGAACATTTAAGTCTTTTACATATAAGATTAGAACTTACTGGCTTTGCTAGATGTACATATTCCTCAACTATCAGTTTCAAGATTTTACTTTGACGACTAGTAAGCATCTTTCTACCTCCTAGCACTATTTATTTCCAAGTGCTAATATAATTATATGCATTTAATTAGCAGTTGTCAACTTCTCTTGCTAATTTTTTATAAAAAAGTTTTATATATAAAAAACATATTCTTTTTTACTCAAAGAATATGCTTTATTTGATATTTATTTTAATTATAAACTTAAGGTGTATGGATCAGATGCTGTTCCTGAGCCTCCAGATATTGAGATTGAGGACTTCAGGAAGACTGCTGGGCGAACTCCGTAGTAGCTGTACGCGTTGTCCGCATTGTAGTAGCCCATGGTGCCGCCGTTGTAGACGTCGAACACGTCGTCGGAGTAGCCCGAGTAAGGGGTTATTGTCCACTGCCCATGACTACTATCAAATAAATAATCATTCTGTGCACATGGTCCACCATTTCTGCTATCTCCTAACGTTCCAGTCCAATTACACCAGTTGCTATTTGTACCATATGCTGATGTACTTAAACATGTTGCTCTACTTACACTTGATGAACCTGATGTTCCATATACATATAAGTAATCTGATGGATACATAAGTCCTACTTTACCTGTCCATGTTGTTGCATGTCCACTATATACTGTTGAACTTCTTTCTGCTGCATAGAAATCAGCGGCATTCGAACCAGTTGATGCATTAAAAGTTGGAGCAAATCCACCAGTATTCCATACTGCATTATCTATCATGTTTTTAGCATCTGTTGTTAATCCATTATAATATGTTCCATTAAGTGTTGCTTTTAAAGTTGATGTTGAATAATCATTACTATTATTACTATCAAATGCTGTTCCTGTATATGCATATCCATTCTTTACTAGTTTTATTCTCTTTGAACTAGTTGTTCCATTACTTATATTTGCAAAGCTCCCTACTATTCTCCATAACTCGTTATTAAATGAAACATAGTTATTTGGATCTTCTCCAACATATCTTAAGTTATTATCTACTGTTCCATCATATGCAAGATTTGCTTTATCATTTTTGGCAAGCTCTGTTACCATTTCAGATGCTGTTTGTTCTTTTACTTTCATAGTAAAATAATTTTTGGTATTAACAATTTTTGTTAGTATTGCAAAGCTATTTTTTATTAGTAATATTGATATTGATGCTGTAAATACTATTGCAGATGTTATTACAACTTTTTTTATATTTATTTTTTCCATATTTACTCCTTATCTATAAAAACAGAGGTATCTATCTTATACCACTATTTTACATTTTATTTTTTATACTTTCAATACTAATTATTAATATATGTTCCATCTTTACCATAAGCATTAACTCTTACTGTAAAGTTTCTTGATGTTCCATCTACTTCATAGTTCTTATCTATCCACATTCTTAATTTGTAATAGTATTTTGTTGTTGTTTGTACTGTACCTGTATCTAATATCATTTCGCCTTTCTTTGCTCCAAATGTATCATCTGCTGCTAACTCTTGATAGTTAGTTGGTTCAAGTACTGATGTATAACTTGTTCCATCTGTTGAACGTTCTAGATATAATCTTACAGCATTATTGTTAAGTGTTGATGATGGATCTTTTTCACCAGTTATTTCATAGTCAATTGCCATTTTACCATTTATTGTTATGTCTAGTGTAAAGTCAAATACTTGGTTTGTATCTGCTAGACGCTTTCCTACTGCATCTTCTATTGGCATTGCATCTGTAATACTTATTTTATTATTACCTTCAGTATATGTCATTGTAACAGTACCTGTTGATAGTTTATTTACAACATCACCATTTTTAGAATAAGTAAATACAGCGTAAGATAAACCTACTACTAATAGTACAAGTGCTATTACAAATACTATTATCATTATTAATATATTCTTGTTTTGATTTTGTTCTTTTTCTTTCTTTTTATTTTCCTTTTCCATATTTTCACACCCTTCTTTATTATTATATCTAGTATATTAAATAAAGTATAGTTCTTTTAAATGAAATGTTGTCTAGTTTACACCCTATTATTTTTCTTTATAAAAAGAAAAGAGTGTCTCTTTTACACTCTATTCATCTCCTGCTGTATCAGCTTGGCTATCTTTATTATTTGTATCATCAGTTCCAGTTGTATCTGTTTTTGTATTATCTATGTTTTTTGTATTATCCTTTGTTGTATCATTATCACTATCATCATCTGAATTAGTATCTTCTTTTGGTATTATTTTTTCTTGTGATTTAGTTGTTGTTTCAGTTTGTCTTGAACTTTCATTTTCTTCTACTTTGCTATTTGAAAGCACAAGTGTTACAGAATCTTTTAGAAGATCTACTCTTTTACTTACTGGTACTGACTGACTAACAACATAACCATTTGATCCTTTAAAAGATACTCTTATTCCTAAGCTTGTTGCTTTTGCATTTGCAGCTGATTTAGATAGTCCTACAAAATTTGGTACTAAGTCATATAGATAATTTGTTTTATATGGACCATATCCTATTACTTCTTTTTCATATGGATCATTTATTGAGAAGCTAAAGTCTGTTACATCTTTATGTGATTCAATTCCTAAGTTTACTTTCATAGCTTCTTCAACATCATCACGGCTATCCTTATTTGGAATATAATCCCAAAGTACCATTCTACTTCTTTCATCATATATCATTTCACCATCGCCTTGAAGATATAGACTTTGTATATTAACTAGGTCAGATTCATCTTCAGCTAGATCATTTGATATTATATCTTTCATTACATCATAGTATGAAAGTAGTTGTGTTTGTGTAAAGTTTGTATCCATATTATTTGATATTGTATTTAATATTTCTAGGAATTTAGAAGCACTCTTTACTGTCTTTAATTTATTTATTAATGCCTTTATTACTAGTTGCTGATTTTGACCTCTATCTAGGTCTCCACCTGTTAGTTGTTTTCTATTTCTTGAAAGTACTAATGCACCTTCTCCATTTAGATGCTGCATTCCTTCATCTATACATACTTCTTTTTCTCTGTTTGAATCATCGGTACATAGTCTTTTTGGAACTTCAACATCTATTCCACCTACTGCATCTACTAAGTGAACCAAACCTTTAAAGTTAATCTTTGCATAGTAGTCAATATCAACATCAAAATAATTTTCTACTGTTTTTATCATACAATCTGTTCCATATGCTGCACTATGTGTTATTTTGTTTTCTGGTTTTCCACTCCAACATGCAATTGGGACATAGCTATCTCTTGGTATTGAAAGCATTGTTGCATTTAATGTTTTTGGATTAAATGTTATTAGAATAATTGAATCTCCATTTGCAACTGTGTTTTTAGATAGTCCTTCATCTACTGAATCAACTCCCATTAAAAGTATTGTAAATGGTTCTGTTACATTTTTTCCACGACTTTTTCTTCCAATTACTGATGATACATTTTTAGCTAGCTTTTCTTTTTCTGTTAATATTACTTTTGTTTCATTTGCTATATCTTCATATGCTGCATTACTACTATATGTCTTTGCATAATCACTATTTATAAATATTGCATCAACATCTCCTGAATAAAGATCTGCAAGCATTTCCTGGTAACTATCATATTTTTTTATTTCATTATATGTATCAAGGCTATATTTCTTTATAACCTTTTTAGGTATTATGTATCCTTCTGGTGATGTAGTATCACTTAATATTGCAATTGAGTTATTTTTAAAGTCTTTTACTTTTTCTATTTTACTATCACTCATTACAACAAGACTACTACTATATGTTTCATAATCTTTATTAAATGATCCTAAAAAGTTATATGCATAATATACCACCGCACTAAATGCAAGCGTTATTATTAGATATATTACCTCAAATGTTATTAGGCCTTTATTTTTATATGTCTTTTTGGCATTTTTTTTGAATCTTTTCTTTACTTTCTTTATTAGTATAAACCATAATACTATTAATATTACTCCTGCTAAAATTATGTATTTTAGATAACTACTAATTGGCGATAGTAAGTATAGTGAATAAATTGATGTTATAAGTGTTAATGTTATTAGTATACCAAAAAACATTGCTGTATATCTTGATTTATTTTGTTTTACTGGTTGTTCTAGTTCATCTTTTTCTTTAATTTTCTTACTTTTCACTAGAATCACCTTCTTCTACTATTACTAGTTTTTTGCCATCATGTACTAATATTAAGTAGCATTCATCTTGATAGTTGCTATAAGATGATGAATCATATTTCCATGATACTTTTACTTTATATGCTTTATCATCACTGCTGTCTCCATATGTAAAGTCATCTGTATCAATGCTTTCTACTTTAGCACTTGTAACTGTCTGCAATTTTTCTTTTCTATTTCCATATAAATTACTTTCTAGATATTTATAATATGTGTTTTCTGCTTTTTCTAAAAAGTCGGTTTTTACGGAATCACTTACGAATTGTGATCCTCCAACATCTGTTTTTGCAAGTTTATCATCAAGACTATAGAAATCTATTACAAATAGTTTACTTATACTTTCTGCATATTTTTTTTCATCTACATCTTTTGATGAAAGTATTTTCTTCAGGTTTGCAAATTCTTCTTTAAAGGCTTCTGGCTTTGTATCTTTTAAAGCATATCCATATCCTTTTATTTCGTTAATAACTTTGGATTTTTTTACAGTTTTGTTACCATAAAAGAAGAAATAGTAAATTCCTCCTCCTAAGAGCAAAATCATTAGTATGATTAATAAGTTTCTTTTAACTTTTTTCTTTAGTTTCATTTACTAGTTCCTCCTGCCTTCTCTTTTTCTTCTTCTTTTCTTACTACATCGTATGTAATTACATTATTGGATACTTCTAGAAGTTTATTTGCATATTCTGTATTTTTCTTTATGTAATCTTCTCCTATTACTTCTCCTTCATTTAGTGTTAAATATTCACTCTTTTGAGAGTTGTAATATACTTTGTTTGTTAGCCAGTTTCCTGTTGGGAATACTACTATATTGTTATCTTTTATGTTAAATATATCATGTCCTAGGCTATATGCTGATGCTTTTACTCCAAACATATTTGCAAGTGTTGGCATTGCATCATACATTCCCATAACATCTTTTATTTCCTTTTGATATTTATGATCTTTTGTCCATATTATAAATGGTACTTTACGATTTAATTCATACTGATAACTGTCAAAGTTTACATATGTTGGATCGTCTTTACTTTTTATTCCATCTGTTTCTTTATCATAGTTAAATAGTCTTACATAGTCTTTTTGTGGAAGACGTGCATCATGATCTCCATAGAATACTATTACTGTATTGTCTAGAAGCCCTGCTTCATCAAGTTCATTAATTAATTCTCCAATTGCACTATCTGCATAGTGAACAGACTTAAAGTAATTTCCAAGTTTAGTTCCTTCCATATATGGATATGTTACTTCGCTTGTTGTTCCATCATCATTTGTAACTGTTTCTTTTAAATTTACATCATATGGTCCATATTTTTCAGTATCAGAGAATGGTGTATGATTTGAAAGCATTATTAGTAGTCCATAAAATTTCTTATGTTTTTCAGATATTTTCTTCATCTTTTCTACTGATTGTTTAAAGAATGCTTTATCGCTTATTCCAAGTCCTATTGTATTTTCTTCTGTTATATCATAGTCTTTCTTGCTATAGAACTTTTCATATCCTAGGTTTTTGTGCATTACTCTTCTATTCCAGAAGTCTGCATTATTTCCATGCATGCTAAATGTATAATATCCATTTTGTTGCATTATTTGTGGTAATGCAATATATTTTCTATCAAAGTATGATACAAATGCTGTTCCACTTTGTGTTGGCATCAAACTTGTTGTGAATGTAAGTTCTGCATCACTTGATGTTCCAACGCTTACTTGTGAATAGTAGTTTGAGAAGTATAATCCTTCATGAGCTAGTTTATTCATGTTTGGCGATACTTCTACTCCATTAAAGCTTCTATCTATGTTTATTGTCTGGAAGCTTTCTCCATGTATTACTATTACATTTTTACCTTTAAATATGTCTGTGTATTCATTTGTTCCACTTGCATATTTATCGTTTTTCTTTCTATCTTCATAGTATGTTTCTACTTCTTTTACTGCTTTATTTACTCCAAACATAGAGTTTATTTTTGGTTCTAGTGATGTTATTCCATCGTTTATTTGATATACATATATACCAAATTTCATTACTACATATTCTTTATTCCATTGTTTTGCAAAACGTGATATGTCAAGTGATGTTAAGTTAAGTACAAATATTAATGCAATTATAACGCCTGCAATTAGGCTCTTTAATGCTTTTTTTCTTCTTATTTCTTTAAATTCTATTTTGTTGTATGATCCTTTTTTAACTTCTTTTTTATTTACGATCATTAAAACTATTGGTGCAAACAAGTATACTACGTCTTTTAGCTGTATAACATTTTGTACAACTGCATCTCCAACGTCTCCTAGATACTGTGTTAGACTTAGCATAGAAAATGATGCATATGATGTATAGAATGTATAATATATTGAGTTTATCATACATGTCATTGTAAATATCCATGTAAATGCACATAGATATGTATATCTTGCCTTTGGTTTAAATAGAAAACTAAATGATCCTAATATTATTATAACTGCTAGATCTGCAAGTACTGCTTTATATGATAAGTAATTCTCTAATGTATTAATTGTAAAAACTCTAATCATTGTAGAGTTAATTAAGTTTACAATTATATATGTTACGAATACTTTATTTTCTTTAAAGAATTTCTTTATTACATGATCTTTTTTAGCTTTAATAAGGCTAGTTTTTATTTTTTTTGCTATTTTTTTAGCATATTCTTTTATTTTCTTCATCTTATTATAACCTCACTTTAAACATTATAGCATAATGAGTGATTGCTTTCAATAAAATATAATGTGAAATTGTGATGAAAAAAAAGTCCTTTTCATGGGGCTTTTTATTTTTCTACTGGTTCATATACTGTACCTGCAAACCATACTTCTCCAGTTGCTTTATCACGTATTATATACAGATATGGCTTATCAAATGTTAAATCTATCTTAACAAGTGGTACATCATATTCATAATCAAATCCAGGTCCTCTTGCTGCTCCTAATCCTCCTTCTATAGTTGCTGCTGATGCTTTTATTCCTTCGTTTGAGAATTCTATGTTTGCTTTGTGTATTGTTTCAATTACTTCTTTTCTATTTTTATCTGTTAGCATGTTTGTAAAGTCACTTTTATTACTATCATATATATCTTTTACACCTAGACTCTTTAGACTATTATCTAAATCAAGTTCATATTCATAATTGAATAGTGGTACTTGTCCATTAATCTGTGTTACTTTTCCATCTTCATAACTATTAATATCATCTGCATTTTTTAGATTTTTTATTATGTTTGAAAGTGATTTACTATCCATACTCTTTATATATTCTGATAGTGATACTTTATTTGGCATTATTCCAACGTACTGTAATGTTACATCATTTGATGGTGCAAGGTCTTTTGCAAAAACTTTTACATCATCATCTGTATAATAACTAAAGTCTGTTGATGTATCATTTTTTGTATAGTTTTCATTTAACTCTTTAATATATGTATTTACTTCTTCATTTATTTCTGCATCAGTCATTCCATTTGGATTTAGTTCTTTACCTTCGTCTGTTAATAACCATTCTTTATATTTTCCTGTTATGAATGATCTTATGTTATCTTCTCCTAGTGTTTTTACTATATCATAACGGTTTGCGGATGCTGCAAATGTTGATACTTTAGCATTTTTGCTATTATTAAATTTAAGTGATGAATACTCGTCTTCTGAATTAATAAACTGAACGTAGTCCTTAAATTTTTCATGTAAATAATCAATGTTATAAAATTTATCTTTTGCATTTGACTGTGTTGAACTTGCTTGAATCTTATAGTTCCAGTTCATATCTATTGCAAGTGCATTTACAAGCATAAAGTCTTTACTTGATACTTCTCCATCATTTACAACATTTTTTAATAGATTAAATGTATTTTTGCTTATCCAGTTATTAATGTTATTTGCACTCTTAAAGTCATCATATATAACTTCTGCATTATATTTATTCTTTAAATTATTTGTATAGTTTTCTTTTATTCCATCTTTAAATGTATTTCTAATAAACATTGCATTTGCAAAACTCATATTGCTGTTATTTTGATATTTTTTATTTTCATATTTTCCTATTATGCTATCTAACTGTTTCTTAGTGTTTCCTCCTGCTCCTTCTGCAAGCATTTCAAGTGCATATTTAATAGAAAGTGGGCTATATACTTCATTTTTTTCTTTATTGTTTAGTTTCATGAAATATAAGTCAAAATCTGATATGTCATTACCTTTTAATTCATATTTTGATTTTACTTCTTTTGTTTCTGTCTTTACCTTTGTTTCTTTTTTACCTCTTGTTGACTCCTGGTATACGTATACTCCTATTAATACACATATTATTAATGCTGACATAAATATTATTAATGCAATTGCATTATTTCTAACCTTACCATCATTATTTAAATTATTTTCCATAACTCTCTCCTCTATTTTAATTATATAATATTAAAATAAAAAAGAAAAGAATATTATTATTACTTTTCTTCTTTGTCAATTTTATCCATTTCTTTTATTATTTCATCAGGATTTATGGTAGAAAGTGCCATTCCCATAACAAATATATATGCTAGGAAGTAAAGCCAAATCATTAATATTAGTATGTTTGAAACACTTCCGTAAAATAAGTTGTAATTTGAGAAAAACTTTACATATATAGCGTAAATCTCTGTTCCTATTGACCAAACTACTGTTGTAAATATTGCTGCATATTTTGTTACCATGTTTGATGTTTTATTATCTGGTGCCATTCTATAAAGACTTCTTACATTTAAGTATATTACTACTATTGAAAGTGGTATTTTTGAATATTTAAATATACTTGAAAGTACTCCTGCTAGTGCTTTATTTTTTGCATAGCTATATATTAGGTCTGCAAAGAAATCACCAAGCACTATTACTGCTAGCAAGAAAAGTAGTAATGCAACTAGTACAAATGTCATTGCTATTGCTTTTATTCTTCTTGCTATAAAGCCTTCATCTTTATAATTATATATTTCATTTGCTGTTACTATTACTGAATGCATACCATTAGATGCTAATATAAATGCTGCGAAAAAGAATATCAAGATATTAAAGTTAAGTCCTTTTGCACCTGCAATTGATCCTTGTGTAAAAAGGTTTGCAAGATCAACTGGCAAGAGATAACTTGTTATATTATGTATTGAATCTAGTGATAACGAAAAGTAATTAGCGATAGATCCTAGGAGAGCGAATAATGGAATCAAAGACATCAGAGTGAAGAAGGCAAGCTGTCCTGGAAGTATTCTCATATATGGTCTTTTGATAATATCAATTACTTTTGTAACCAGTGGCCTAAGCTTCTTCATTTCTCCTCCTAATTATTTCTTTGTTTCATTTTTAGAAGATATCATATCTATTGTTGCTTCATTTATTGCATCATCGATTGTTTTTATGTCATCTTCTATCATACTATATCCAACTCCTGCACCGAATTCATGTGGAAGTGTCTTTAATTCTTTTGCAAGTTTCTTTGTATATGTATCTATTTGTTTAGTACTATATCCAACAAGGTATATTAAGAATTCATTTCCATCTGTTCTTATTATTTCACTATTTTCAAGTTGTGTATTTACAAGTGTTGATGCTGCTTTTATTATTAAATCATCACCTGCTGCATGTCCATAGTTATCATTTACATATTTTACGTTATTTAAATCAACTATAACTATTGCTTGTGGATATACTTTACATTCTTGCCATTCAGGCATTTTATCATTTAAGTAATTTCTATTCTTTAATGATGTTAATATATCTGTATATTTATGTTTATCTATTTTCTTAATTATTTTCTTCTTATGTTTGAAGTTTAATCTTAAGTATATTAATAATGCTATTACTAGTGGTATAAATACAACAAGTAATATTATGAAGTATATCTTTGTAAATGTTTCATCTTCTAATATACTATCATTTAATGATTCAAGTCCTGCACTTCTATAGTTGTAATATGAATTAGTGTTTATTATATAGTTAAATAAGTTATAGAAATCTTTATTATCTTTTTTAACCATAAATTTATAGTCATTCATCATTGTATCTATATAAAGTACATTAAATTTCTTGAAGTATTTATTTTTATAATAGTTGTAAACTTCTCTATCAACTACTACTAATGTTTTAGCATTTTTTAAGTCTTCAACACTTTTTACTTTCTTTATCTTGCTATTACTATTATTATTGAAGTAATTGTATAATGAGTTTTCTCCAATCATTGTTATTTGTTTATTCTTAAGACTTTCAAAACTATTTACTATATAGTTTGTATTTTCTGGAGCGAGTACAACATAGTCCTCTACAAATGTTGATATTGTGTCACGATATTTATCATCATTTATATTGTAATAATCAAAGTATACATCAACATCTCCATTTTTAACTGCTTTTTCAAGACTTTTTACACTATTATATTTTTTAAATTTGAATTCTATATTTGTAAATCTATTTAATCTATTTACATATTCTGCTGCAATACCACGAAGAGAAGATCCTTTCATAACTTCATAAGGATAGTTTGTAACATATCCATATGTGTATGTTTTTGATACCAAGCTTGCATTATCTTTTGCAGATATTTTCTTTACATCTTTATAGTAATCAAAGTATTCTTTATTATATTCTTTAACATATTTTGTTTCTTTCCATCTGTTAAAGTATTTTGTTATTATTTTATTTAATTCTTTATTGTCTCCTAGTGTTAATACTGTCTTTTTACTTAATTCTGTGAAGTAATAGTTTATAGAGTATTTTGAATCTATTGTTTTATCAAGATTCATTATGTTTGGTATTATTAACATACTTACTTCATCATTATCTAGTGCTTTAATCATTTCATCTATAGAATTATAAGTTTTATATGTTACTTGTGGTGCACTTTTTAAGTAGTATGCTACTCTTTCTTTATCATCTGCAAATATTCCAAGTGTTTGATTCTTTAAATCTTTTACATTATTTATTCTTTGATATGTTTTGCCAAGTGCAATGTAGAAGTCTTCAAATATAAGTAAGTCCTTATCTGTTAGGTTATTTTCTCCATTTACCATTCTAATTCTATAACCATTTGTTGTTGGTTTTGATTCTTTTAGATATGGTATTTTGTTAAATTCTAGTCCAACATTTTTTTCGAAGTCATTTATGAAGTCAAAGAATACTCCTTCTCCATTTTCTCCATATAATGGATAGTTGTTCATTACTTCTAAATCTATTACTTTATCTTTATTTTTTTCTACGTATGTTCTATCATTTACGTTTAAACTTGTTTCTTTACTTTCTTTATTATAATATCTATATACAAATAGAAATGTTAAAAGTGCGACTAATATCGGCACTATTATAAATACCTTTTTTTTCATATGTTCACTACCTATCTACTGTCCAACTGAATGCATCTTTTTTCTTATGTCTATATCCTATTATTGGGAATGTTGCATCGTCATCTTTATCTATAAATATTTGTACATCATAAAGTTCTTTCTGCTTTTCTGAAAGGTCATTTGCAACTATGTCTGCAAGTAGTTTAGCATCATCTCTTGATGTTTCTTTTTTGATTATTATATCAACTACTACTATTCTTCCTTGAACTCTTGATGTTACAGTTTCAACTTTATCAGTTTTCTTTATTTCACTTTCTATTTTCTTAAGTGTTGATGTTTTAACAGGATATTCTTTTACATCATCAAGTCTATTTCCATAAAGTGCTTCTGTATCTCCGGAATCTTTAAATGCTGCAAGAAGAAGTATAAATACTATTACTACTGCAACTATTAAAAATATTCCTATTCTTTCTCTTTTTATTTTTATCTTTTTCATATAAACGCCTTCCTACTCTTACATTAAATTATACAATAAGAGTCAAACTTAATCAATTATTTAAGAGAATCTAATTTCTCTTTTAGAAGATTATTTGCAAGTTGTGGGTTTACTTTTCCTTTTGTTTCTTTCATTACCATACCCATTAGGTATTTTAATGCACGGTCTTTTCCATTTATATAATCAGTTACACTTTCTTTATTTTCTTCTATTACTTTATTTATAGCACCTTCTATTACAGATTCATCTGTTATGTTAGAGATTCCTTTTTCTTTTATTATTTCATCTACTTTTTTGTCTGTTTCCATTATGTCTTCTAGTATATCTTTAACATTTTTTGAAGATATTTCCTTTTTATATACTTTATTTGATAAATCTATAAATTTTTCTTTTGTTAATTTTGTTTTATATATTGATATATTCTTTTTGTTTAAGTAGGATTCTATATCTCCTAACAAAAGGTTACTTGCTACTTGTGCATCTACACTTTCTATAACATCATCTAGAAAATCACTCAAATCTCTATTTAATATTATGTGTGCAATATTTGTTTTACTCATTTTCTTTTCTTTGTAAAGTGCTCTTCTTTCATCTGGCATTAGTGGAATATCTTTTAATGCATCTTCAAAAAAGTCTTCTGTTAGATTTATATAAGGAATGTCTGGTTCTGGGAAGTATCTATAATCATTTCCTGTTTCCTTATAACGCATAAGTACTGTGTCGTTCAGTTTAGAATCAAATCTTCTTGTTTGTTCAATAAATTTTTCATTATTATCTAAAAGTTTAGTTTGTCTTTCTTTTTCTTTTTCAAGAGCTAGTTTTACATTGCTAATTGATCCTATGTTTTTAACTTCTACTTTTGTTCCTAATGGATCTTCTTTGCTCTTTCTTAATGAAATATTTGCATCACATCTCATTGATCCTTCTTCCATCTTGCAGTCTGATATGTTTGCATAAAGTAGTGTTTCACGAAGTTTTTCAATGTATAGTTTTGCATCTTCTGCACTTTCTATGCATGGCTTTGTAACTATTTCTATTAGAGGTACTCCTGCTCTATTGAAGTCAAGTAATGTTACATCTTTTCTATGTGCACTTTTACATGTATCTTCCTCTATATGCATCTCTTCAATTAATATTTTCTTTTTTGTTCCATCCTCTTCTTCTATTTCAACATAACCATCATATCCTATTGGTGTTCTTGCTTGTGTAATCTGATAGTTTTTAGGGTTATCTGGATAGAAGTAGTTCTTTCTATCAAAGTGCATATGACGTCTTATTTTGCAGTGAAGTACTTTTGCTGCACGACATGCAATTTTTATTACTTCTTCATTTATTGTTGGAAGTGTTCCAGGATACCCCAGGTCAACTACATTTGTAAGACTGTTTGCTGCAAGTCCATATCCGTTTTTTGAATTTGAGAATATTTTTGTATTTGTTTTTAGTTCAACGTGTACTTCTATTCCTATTGTTTCTATATACTTACTCATTTATATTCTCCTTTCTTGGAAGGTCTAAATTAAGTTTTTTCTCAATAAATGCTCCAAGTTTATATATTTTAGCTTCCTCAAAAGAGTCTCCAATTATTTGCATTCCTACTGGCATTTTATCTTTTGATAATGCAATAGGAATATTCATTCCTGGAAGTCCTGCCATATTAACTGGTATTACAAGTACGTCATCCATAAAGCTCTTTAATGGGTCATCCATTGGATCTGTTAGGTCATATGCTGTTGTAGTTGTTGTTGGTCCTATTATAAGATCATATTTTTTAAATGCTTCATGAAAGCTTTTTGCAATATCTGATCTTATGCTCATTGCTTTATCATAGTATTTTTTAGCATTTTCTCCAGATAGAATATATGATCCTACCATTATTCTTCTTTTTACTTCATCACCAAAGCCTTTGCTTCTAGTTTCTAAATATAGGTCTTCTATATTTTTAGGATTTTTTTCAGCATCTCCATATCTTATTCCATCAAATCTCGCAAGGTTAGATGATGCTTCTCCCATTGCTATTATCTGATATAGTGTTACGGCATTTTCAATGTACTTTATATCTATGTAATCTACTTCTGCACCATTTTCTTTAAGCATTTCTATTACATCTTTTACTTTATCCTTTATTTCAGGTGATACTATATCACTCATGAAGTAGTTAGGTACTGCTATCTTCATTCCTTTTATGTCTTCACCAATAAGTCTTGTAAAGTCTTCTTCTTTTTTGTTACTTGATGTTAAGTCTTTATCATCTTTTCCACAAAGTATGTTTAAAAGGCATGCATTTTCATATACATTTCTTGAAAATGGTCCTATCTGATCTAGACTTGATGCAAATGCTATAAGTCCAAATCTTGATATTCTTCCATATGTTGGCTTCATTCCAACTGTTCCTGTATATGCTGCGGGCTGACGAATGCTTCCACCTGTGTCTGATCCTAATGCAAATGGAACTATTCCACCAGATACTGCTGCAGCAGATCCTCCTGATGATCCTCCTGCTATTTTATTTAGGTTCCATGGGTTTTTAGGTGCTCCAAAATATGATGTTCTAGAGCTTGATCCCATTGCAAATTCATCCATGTTTGTTTTACCAATAATTATCATCTTTTTATCTTTTATCTTTTCTATTACTGTTGCGTCAAATATTGGTACATAGTTATCAAGTATGTGTGATGCACATGTTGTTCTTAAACCTTTTGTTGATATGTTATCTTTTATTGCAATTGGTATTCCCCATAAAATATTATCTTTTTCTGGCTCAGTTAAAGTCTTTGCATACTCTACTGCTTCTTCCTTATTAAATGTAATAAAGGCATTTAATTTAGATGATTCAATTTTTTCAAATGTTTCATTTACAAGGTCTAGTGGTGTTATCTTTCTATTTACTAGTGCCTCGTGTATTTCTTTTAAATTTTTATCTATATATTTATTCATTTATAACCACCGGTACTTCTATATAATTTCCACTATGACGTGGAGCGACTCCTACAACTTCTTTAGGATCAAGCATTTTTCCTACTTCATCTTTTCTTAAGTCTGCATCATGATCCCATGGTGCGATTAACATTTCTTCATCATAGCCTTTTACATCTTCTATCTTATCTACTTCATCTAGAAGTTTTTTTAATTCTACTTCATATCTTTCTAGTTCTTCTTCGCTTATTTTTATTTTAGCAAGTTTTGCAACATGCATTACTTCTTCACGACTTAATTTGTCCATATAATGCCTCCTAACCAATCTAGAATATTGTATCATGAATAAAGCTATTTTTAAAGTATAATAAAAGAAAGTAGCTTACTACTTTCCTACTCTGTTTTCATTTTTTCTCATATTTTCCTTTGCATAGTTTAAAAATTCTTCGTGTGTGAATACTTTATTCGAATCTAGATACTGTCCTATTAGAGTTTCTCTTAATCTTTTTTTATTTTCTTCTGTTGTTATTATTCCAATGAATCTTTTTTCACTAAAGTTTACTCCTGATACTCCTCCTAGTACTTCAGATGATGTGCCTGTTTTAAGAACTTTTTCTTTTTCATAATCTTTTGGATAGAATACAAATATTGCTCCATATGGCATAAATGAATTTATTCCAGAATCTGCAAAGTCTAGTGTTGATTTTATATTTTTCTTTGCTGTTACATCTATTTCAGTTGCAAATGATTTTTCATCTATTCCTCTTTCTTCTGGTGTTTTTAGTCCTCCACTTTTTATTATTTTTTCAACTTCTCCTATGTTACTATTGCCATGAAATACTACTTTATCATCATCTGATATCGCATTATCTATTTTTTCAGCATAGTTATCTAAAATATCAATTCTATTTTCAATATCTTTTTCATTATTTGGCCTCATGTTTGCTATTTTTGATTCTAATACTGATAATCCTGCTAAAGAATTTGATATTTTTCTTACGTATATATCTATTTTACGAGTATCTCCTTCTCTTTCCGCATCTATTAAGTTTTCTTTTAGTTTTGCAAGACTTTGAATTTTACTTTTGTATGTTTCTTCTAAATTATTTTTTATTCTTGGGAAAGATTCATTATTCATTCCTACATCTTCTTTCCTTGTGTATTATTTTGATATCCATTTGTATTTGGGTTTCCAGTCTCTATTTTTTTAGGAAGTTTTTTGCTACCATTTTTGTAATAGTTGAATAGAGTTGTTAACATTTCTCTTGCCTCTCCTGATATTTCTCTATCAAGTAATCCTTCATTTACATAAAGTTCTTCTATTTTTTCTTTAGCATCATGCATTGATTTATCTAATTCTTCAGGTGTTTTATGTTTCATTCTTATTTTTCCATTAGCTTCTATTTCATATACGTAATTATCTAATAAATTATTATCAACTATTTGACTAAGACCTTTTTTTATTATATTCATTTCTGTTTGTTCTTCTTTTTCTGCATCTGTTATTTCATCATATAGTTTGCATGAAAGAGAAATATCTGGTACTTTTTTTCCTGTTTCATCTTCATATATACCAACATAATCTTTAAAGTCATCGTATGTAAAATCGTCTATATCTCTTGATTCAATATAATCTCCAATTTCAGAATATGCTATTTTATAATTAAGTTCATCTTTTGTTAAATCTAGTGTATCATACATAGAAAACGATGGGCTGATATTAGTTAATGCTTCTTCATCTTTTACTATTTCATTTATCTTTTCTTTATATTTTTTATTTGATATTTTTCTTTCTATGGCTGTCTCAACAACTCTTAATCTTGTAACTTTTTCTGCATCTGTTAAAGTTGTGTCTCTCTCTATTTTTTGCCTCTGCCATTTAAAATCTTCTAAATCCATTTAAAATCACTTACCTTTTTATTCATAATAACACATCAATACAAAAAGAAAAATAGATTTTCGAATTTTGAAAATCTATTTACGTCTAGCGTCCTGTTTCTTTCTTTCTTCTGTATTAAGTATTTTTTTACGAAGTCTTATGAAGTTTGGTGTTACTTCAACTAGTTCATCTGAATTGATGTAATCTAGTGCATATTCAAGTGTAATTGGACGAGGTCTTTTTAATACTACTGTATGATCTGATCCTGCAGCACGTACGTTTGTTAGGTTCTTTCCTTTTACTACATTAACTGCTAAATCGTTTTCTTTGTTGCACTCACCAATTATCATCCCTTCATATACTTCTGTACCTGGTTCTATGAACATTGTACCTCTGTCTTCAAGGTTTCCAATTGAGTATGCAGTTGCTGCTCCTTCTTCTGCTGATACTAATACTCCAAGTTTTCTTTCTCCTAAATCAACTGATGCCATTGGACGATATTCTTTAAATGTATGTGACATTATTCCATATCCTTTTGATAATGTCATAAATATTGGAGAGAATCCTATTAATCCTCTTGATGGAATTGTATAAAGCATTCTTGTTTGTCCATTTACATTGCTCATATTGTCCATTACTGCACCACGACGACCTAATTCTTCTATTACTGCTCCAACATTTTCATCTGGTATATCAATTTGTAATTCCTCATATGGTTCACATTTTTTACCATCTATTTCTTTTATGATTACTTGTGGTTTAGAAACTTCAAGTTCAAAACCTTCTCTTCTCATGTTTTCAATTAAGATACTTAAGTGAAGCTCTCCTCTACCACTAACTAGGAATGACTCATTTGTGTAAGGTGCAACTTTTAAACTAACATCCTTTTGTGTTTCACGGTTTAAACGTTCTTCTATCTTTCTTGCTGTTACAATCTTACCATCTTTTCCAACAAATGGTGATGAGTTTGTTCCGAATGTCATTTGAAGTGTAGGTTCATCAATGTGAAGTTTTGGAAGTGGATCTTCTTTTCCTACCTCACATAGTGTTTCTCCAACTGATATATCAGAAAGACCTGCAACTGCAACTATGTCTCCGGCTTCTGCACTTTCTACTTCAATTCTATCGTATCCATAATATCCAAATAATTTTTGTACTCTAAACTGTTTAACTGAACCATCTAGTCTGCAGCATGAAACCATCTGACCTACCTTTAATGTTCCATTATGAATTCTACCTACTCCAATTCTTCCTACAAATTCATTGTAGTCTAGAAGTGCTGGTTGGAACTGTAATGGTTTGTTGTTATCTCCACTTGGTGCTGGAATTTCTGATATTATTAAATCAAGTAATTCATGGAATCCTGGAGTTTGTGTTGATAAGTCATCAGATAGTGAACAAGTTCCATTTAATGCACTTGCATAAACTGTCTTGAAGTCTAATTGTTCTTCGTTTGCTCCTAATTCAATAAATAAGTCTAGTACTTCATCTAGTACTTCTTTACATCTTGCTGCTGGTTTATCAACCTTGTTAATTACAACTATTGGTTTTACTTTAGCTTCAAATGCTTTTTTTAAAACGAATCTTGTTTGAGGCATTGGTCCTTCATAAGCATCAACTACTAGTATTACTCCATCAACCATATTCATTATACGTTCTACTTCTCCACCAAAATCGGCATGTCCTGGAGTATCAAGTATGTTAATACGATATCCTTTATAATCTAGTGCAGTTGTTTTTGCAAGTATTGTTATACCTCTTTCCTTTTCAATTGCATTAGAATCCATTGATACATTACTTACGTCTTCATTTGCTCTAAACATTCCAGATGTTTTTAATATTTCATCTACAAGTGTTGTTTTTCCATGATCGACGTGTGCGATTATCGCTACATTTCTCTTATTCATAAATACACCCTCTTCACGTAAACTATTAAATTATAACACAAAATCCTTAAAAGTACTACACTTTTTTGTTAATTTATGCTATAATATGCAGAAATTTAGGAGGTTTTGGCTATGAGCAAAGATGAAATTGCAAATAAATTAATAAAGTATTTAGATACAAATGATGCAGCATCTCTTGGAATAACAGATATAGACGCTAGAATAATATTAAATGATATTCATTCTAATAAAGAAAAATATAGTGAACTATACAGTAAAATAAACTTACTGATAAGTAAAAGAAGACATGAAGTAGAAAACTTATCTAAAATAATAATGAATGATAATATTCCTAGAGAAGAAAAGAAAGTAAGATTTTGTGAATATTTTCCATTTAGAGATGCTAAAGATAGTTTAGTTTTAAATATATTATTAACAGAATCAGTACTTGAAGATAAAACTCCTAATGAATTAAGTATTGAAGAAAGAAAACAGACATTTGATGAAGTAATTTATATGTTAAGACCAGAGATGAGTAATGAAGATAGCACTAAATTTAAAAATAATTTAGATAATCTTTTAAAAAGTACAAGAATAACAAGAATGCACTTTAATGAAAATACAAAATTATTTCATGTATATGGAGATGAATTAGTAGCGTACTTTTCAAATAATGAAATAGAAGAAGATTTTAAAAATATATTAAATGAAAAAGATCCCCAAAAAAGAAATCATATAATTGGAAGATATGCAGAGTATCTTTTCTATAAACAAGAAAAAGAAGTATTAGAAAAATTAAAATATAAAGACAAAAGGTATCAAGATATAATAGATAATATGATATGGGTATCTAAAATTGGTGATGGTTTTGGTTATGACTTTATAACGCATAATATATATGGAAATGAAATACTTGTAGAAATTAAAGGAACAGCAAGTGAAAAAGATAAAGAAAATATATTTTATCTAACAGATAATGAAAATGAATATT
>ONSL01000082.1 GCA_900320505.1 uncultured Eubacteriales bacterium | reverse complement strand
ATATTATCTTCAAACAGAGGATGGAACTAAATGGGTACATGACTTAGAAATATTAAGTATAAATATGGAAAAATTAAAGAAGTTATGCTATGATAAAAAGGAAGAGGAAAAGTATAAGCACTTACTTATGCTAGATTATAATTTAAAAGATTTAGAAGAAAAAAGTGAAGGTGATAGAATAATGGAGAAGTTTGAAAAAGAAGTAAAAAAAGTAAACTTAATACCAGAATATCAGGACTTTGCAACAGAAGAGGAAGATAGAGAGATGATGAGAAATACAGAACTCTATTATAGTGAGAAAAAAGGAAGAGAAGAAGGAATCAGACAAGGTAAAGAAGAAGGTGCTAAAGAGACTAAATTAGAAACAGCAAAGAATATGCTAAAGAAAAAGTTTGATATAAAAGATATAATAGACATAACAGGACTATCTAAATCAGAAATAGAAAAACTAAAGGAAGTATAATTATTATGCATACAAATTATAATTTACTTATGGAAAATGAAATAAAATCATTAGATGGAAGAGTTCCAACACTTCTTTTACATGCATGTTGTGCACCATGCTCTTCAGCATGCATAGAAAGACTAGGAAATTATTTTAAAATAACGATATTTTATTATAATCCTAATATTACTTCTAAAATAGAATATAATAAAAGATTAGATGAGGTAAAAAGATTTATTAAAGAGTTTAAAGTTAAGTATCCAATTGAGATACTTGATGCAAAATATGATCCAGAAAATTTTCTTTCAATGACAAAAGGACTTGAAGATTTACCTGAAAGATCCGAAAGATGCTATAAATGCTATAAAATGAGACTTAAAGAAACATTTAAAGTAGCAGAAGAAAAAAAATTTGATTATTTTGCAACAACACTTACTTTATCTCCATATAAGAATGCAGAGTGGCTAAATGAGATAGGAGAACGTATTTCAAAAGATAGTCATACAAAATATTTATATTCTGATTTCAAGAAGAAGGATGGCTATAAAAGAAGCATAGTTCTTTCTAAAATTTATAATTTGTATAGACAAGATTATTGTGGATGCTCATATTCAAAAAAAAATAAAGAAATACTTAATTAGTATTTCTTTATTTGATTTACATTCTTTTCTTTTTCTATTTTTGCTATTGTAGTTGCTAATATGTTAAGTGCTATTTGTTCAGTCTTTCTATTAATATCACGGAGTGGATTAAGTTCAACTATATCCATTGATGATACCTCTTTGTAATGCTTTAATACTTCATCCAATATATCATAAGCTTCTTTTTCACTAATTCCATTAACTTCTGGTATGGATACTCCAGGTGCAACTTCTGGATCTATAACATCTAAATCGTATGAAACATGTATGCATTTTGTTTTATCACCAGCAATTTTAAATGCTTCGTCCATTATTTCTTTTACACCACGTTTTTTTACATCCTCAGTTGAAAATACTGTAACTCCAGAATACTTTACATTTTCTTTTTCTTTTGGATCTATTGAACGAGCTCCTACTATTACACATTTTCTAGGATCAATTGTCCTTCCTTTTGTACTAAACTTTCTTAATTCTTCACATTTGTATCCTGTAATTGCAGCGCATGGAAGCCCATGAATATTCCCAGTTATTGTTGTATCAAATGTATTGTAATCAGTATGTGCATCTATCCAAATGAGTCCCATATCTTCTTCTTGATAATCACAATCCGCAATTGCTGATGCAACCGCTATTGAATGATCACCACCTAAAGTAATTGGAAAATATCCTTTTTGTATAGCATCTAGTTCAATTCCATAAAGTTTAGTATTAAATTTATCAATTTCATCTTCATTTTTTCTTTTATCAGATAGGTTACGACTTTTAATGTACTTTGGATCTTGTATCATACTTACAGTTTGACCATCGTAAGTACTTTTTATATCTTTTATTAATACATTAGGTCCAAATTTAGCTCCATCTATATGTGTACCTAAATCTGATCCAGCTCCAATTATTATTGCTTTCATTTTTTCACCCGAATTAATGATAACTTATATGAAATATTATTTCAAGATAAAACTTGCAATTTTACATTTCTTATGAAATATATATCATATTTTTGAGAAAAATTATTAAGTATTTTTAAAATGCGTTGAATTCTAAGTAAAGTGCACAATTAAGTGCATTACGACCCAAAATGTGTATTTTCGTAAGAAAATGCACATTTTTAAGTCGTTAAAATAAGAAAA
>ONSL01000042.1 GCA_900320505.1 uncultured Eubacteriales bacterium | reverse complement strand
AACGCTTACTTGATTATCCCAATTAGTATTGTCAGTATGAGCTCCAAATCTCTTTCCATTTCCTATATATAATTCAACGTGATTAGATTTTAATAATAAGTCACCTGCCTGTAATTCACTTTCTTTTATCATCTTACCATTATTTTTACACCAAGAATATTGTCCAGCAGATGAACCAGAAATATCAATTCCAAAATGTTTATATGATCTATAAGTAACAGCAGAACAGTCAACATATTTTTCTGACGATCTTGATGCACCATATAGATATCCAAATGAATCAAATTTATTAACAGCATATGCAGCAACTTTAGCACCAATTCCGCTTCCAGATACACTTGCATTAGAATCAGAAGTATTGTCACTACTATTTTCATCATCATTGCTACATTCTTCTTCACCTATTCCAAATACATTCTGTCTATAATTAAGCATAGCCTCTATTTGATAATGAGAATAAGCAGTCTGGTCTTCATCATTTGTTTTAATTTGTGTTCCAGCATCACATGATGCCTTAACAGTACTATATCGTGATGCAGTCATATATTTTTTTACATATGGTAAATAATAGCATCCACCCTTACTACTAGAACCAGGGTTATACCAATAGTGACCAATATAAGCATACTTCTTCATCATCTCCAAAGCAGAAGTATAACCATGATCTTGAATGTTTTTAATATATCCTAAAACACCTTGATCAAAAGAAGAATAATGAGTACAATCTCTTCCACCACCTGTATTGGAACAACCCAATCCCCAATAATTATTAGTAGCACCACCAGGAGATAATCCTTCAGCAATAGCACGAATAACAACCATTTCAGGATTAAAATTATTTTTTTTAGAAATATCATAAATATCTCCTGCTTTACTAGCAAATGTAGACATATTAGAATTACTACTGTTATAAGATTTAACTTTAGAAATAAAATCATCCCTAGAAAGAGTTGTATAAACTAAACTAAAGCCACCACATGTAGCATCTCCATTAAACGAATATTCAGATCCATCCATGTCAATGTTATCACCTTCTATTACAGTAAAAATAACAATAAGAAGCATAAGTGAAAAAATAATAATAAATATAATAAGCATAAGTATAGGATGTCTTAATAAGAAAGAAAGAACTTTACTTTTTTGAAAACTATTTTCAAGTCCTAAATCATTTAAAATATTGAATTTAGAAGAAATATCTGCATCATCATCTTCACTATTATCATCATTTTTTCTACTTAGAGGGCCTTTATTTTTTTTCTTTTTTTCTTTCTCCTTCTTTTTCTTATCTTTCTCTTCTTTTTCTTCTTTCTTTTTTTTCTCATTACTTGCAAGTGCTGCTCCAGCAGAAACTGCTGCACCAGCAAGACGAGCATTATTTTTCTTTAGCTGTTCTTTAAGTCTTCCTTCATTGTCTTTCTTATCCTTATCAAGTGGAGAAAGATTAGGCTTTGCAACACTACCATTATTATTAAGTAATTTTTTACCAGGATTACTAGCTTTAGGAGAAACTTTAAGTTTGTCTCCAAGACCTGGTTCATTTTTCTTATTAGGAAGAGCATTTTTAATAACGTTATTTGCACCTCTTCTTAAATTATCACGTACCTCATTAAGAGGAGAAAAATTATTATCTCTTCTTAACATATCACTATTATCATCATTTAAATTTTGAGGTTCAACATCATCTAATTCTTCAATATTTTTATCATCATTATTCACAAAATCACCTACTTCCTAATAAAATTAATTTATAAAACTTTATCTAACGAATTAATGAAAGAAGAAGGATTTTATAGTCCTCCTCCTCCACCAAATGAATCAAGTTCATCATTAGTAAGAGCAACATTAATCTGCATCCTACGATTACCACAAACGAATAGTGCCTCTCCTTGAGAATACTGCTTAATACTCTCTTTCTCACTATCATTTAAATCAATAAGTTTTCCTAAATCTTCAACAGCCTGTTTCTTAAGACCCATAATCAAGTAATAAGCAGCATTATCAAATATTGCTTTGCCTTGAGTAATAACTGCAGGATCAGAGAAATCAGATGGCTGTTGTGTAATTATAATTGAACCAGTGTTATACTTTCTAGCACGTCTTTGAATTTGTGCAAGGAAGTCAGCACCAAGTGCATTATTATCACCTAAAATAACATGTGCCTCATCTACCATAAGAATGGTATTAACCTCTGGATTAAGACATAAGCTCCATGCATACTTTAGTATATTGAAGAAAAGTGCATTTCTAACAGTACTATCACTATTCATAAGTTCCTTAATATTAAATACCATGAAATCGCTATGTGCAGACAAAGTTGTATGACCATCAAAATAGAACTTTAACTCTTTAACAAGAGGTCTTACTTTTAATTCAAGGCGCTCTAATATATCACGCTCTTGAGTTCTATCAGTAATTGACATAAGACGTCCTCTAATAGTTGCATAAACATCAGTAAACGTTGGATAATCATTTGAAGTGAATTTAGAAAAATCAGTATTAAAATCAATTCCAAACCTCTTATAAGTATCTTGTACAATCTCACTAAACATAGTAAGACAATCCTCTTCAATAGTTGGATCATAATACTTCATAAAAGCTTTTAAACTTTGTAATGTACGAGTAAGAACCGTATAACCAAGTCCTTGTTTTATTTCATCTTCATCAGCATCAAGAACAACTTCAAGTGGATTTATCATACCAAACTTACCACCCTTACCAATATCAATAGTATCACCACCTAATGACTTAGTAAGATCACGAAGTTCATCCTCTGGATCAATTGCAACAATCTGACAACCATTTCTAATATGAGTACGAAGAAGAAGTTTTGCAGCAGTTGATTTACCAGAACCACTAGTACCTAAAATAATCATATTAGCATTATTTCTATTTGACTCTTTACGAAGCTGATATAAGAATTGATTAAATAATATAACACCACCAGAGAAATCAACACCAAGTAAAGTTGAAAGTCCAGGATCTTTTATACTATCAAATATGAATGGATACATTGCAGCAATTGTCTGACTAGGAATTGGAGTACCTATTCTATCTTCAATATCTTGTTTAGGAAATATTGGAAGAATAGATTTAAGTGCTTTTTCCTGTTCAAATCTTAATGATATTGCACGAAGCCCCATAGCATCAAGATAATTTCTAACATTAGTTTTCATAATTTCTAGATTTTCTTTTGTATCAGAAGTAACCATAATATGCATTTGAAAATCAAATATATGTTCCTGATTAGCAGCAAGCATAGAAGTAAAATATTGAAGTGATTCTGCATCTTGTCTTAACTTTTCCTTTGCAGTTAAATCTTTTTCTTCCTTATATTTTTCCTCTAAATCTGCAACCTGTCTATTAAGCATTTTAGACATAGAAGAAAATGGAACTGGAATATGCTTTATAACAATCTTAATACCAGGCATACTAGTAAGAGTAGATAAATACCCTGGCATAATATATTTAGGATAAGAAATAACAGTTAGAATAGTTGCATACTTATCACTAATATAAAAATCACTAGCATTGAAATTTAAGCTCTTTGGAGCAAGTTCACTTTTAATACTACTCATTAACTCATCACCGTCCCAAAACTAGTATCCATTCCCCCATTTAAGAAATTATTAAGAATAATTCTTAAATCTTCATTAGAAGCTTGTGAAGCATTAAGTCCACAAGAAGCAAGCCCATTAATAAGAAGTCTAACTTTCTTCTGAACATCTTCATCTTTTCTATCCTTGAATAAAATATAATACTCTGTATCAACGACATTGTTATTTATAAAACTATTTCCTTTGTCAAGATCTTGACTAATAAGTTTTCTAATAGCAGGACTTTGAGTCTTATTATATTGAAGCTGTAATTGACTCATATAGACTGATATATCAACAGGTCTATCAGCAACCACAAGCCAAAATTCAAATTCAATCATATTATAAAAGTTCTTAAGTCCAATCAAAGTATTCGTTTGAGAATCTTGATCAAGAATAAAAATATTTTTAGGTGTAATCTTTACACCAGTTACTTTATAACCATCATCAGTATAAATCATACTATTTTGAATTGCCTTTACAGGAAGCCAATTTTCTGTAAAAGGACTTGTACCTTTTTTACTTGCCATTTCTAATACACCAACCTCTCCATATATATTTCTGTCTATGAGTTAAAAATGTTATAGCCTCGCTAATAACAACTAACATATTATGATAATAAGGTATTGGCATATCAAGGAAAGCACAAATAAGTGCAGGCATAAGAACAAGAATTACACTAGAAGTTGAAGTAAGCTCTATAAACATAAGTAAGAAAAGTGTAATTCCAATGCCAGTACCAAGTAAAATCAAATCAAAAGGAGTAAAAACTCCAAAGATTAACTCTCCATTTTTAGTATTAGCAGGTATTAAATATTGATTATTCACTATATCACATCCCTTTTAAATTAATGGCCACCGCCTGGTCCACCAGTTCTGTTATGAGAAGTTGCAGCTTCTTCTTTTGAAAGTCTTTCACGCACTGCAAATAATTGGTTTTCCAAATCCTCATTTTGCTTCTGTAAATCGTTAAGAGAGCCAGCACCTTTTCCTTTTCCATCACCAATTGATTCAGCAACAGATATATTATGAAATTGTGCTTTATCAATTTTATCAAAAACATCAAATACTGCCTGAGAATCTCCTGAATTAATTGCTTTATTTAATTGAAGAGTATCAGCAGCAGTTAAAATTCCTGAAGAACGTAAAGCCTGAATATTATCTGAAACGCCATTACTTCCCTTGCCATTCAAGAAATCTTTATATTGTTCAGCTATTCTATATCCAGTTGCTGTATCATGCATTAAATGGTCAACACGAGCAGTTTCTGGTGCACTAACCTCAAATTCATGACCATTGGAATCCTTCAAAGTAATTTTTTCATTTGGTTTTAAATTTTTAGTTTTACGATACCAATCGTCATATGCATAATCTATTCTATGTTTATGTCCATTTGTATCAAGAATTTCTGTTGTACCTCTTGCATTCTTTCCATCTTTAATAATATCTCCACCAACAACATTCTGAGTAAGCTTATGAATAGCATCTTGTTTTCCTTTATACATAGCAATTTCTTGCTGTCTTGCTTCCATCTGATGTTTGATAGCTTCTTGTTGTCTCTTTAAATCATATTCTTTTCTCTTATCACGTTGATATACAGAGTCTCCTGTATAATCACCAATATTACCAGTAAATCTTGACCACGCAGTAACACCTTTCATACCATCAGCCATAAGTTCACTATTTCTCTGTATAGCAGCATGTCTAGCCGTACTAAACTTATGATCCTTAGCGGTTCCAAAAGCATGAGCATTACCAGCAAAACCAGAAAGAGCATTCCATGCAGCAGCACCAGAGGCCTTTAAAGGATTCCCTTGGCGCCACTTTTTACTACCAATAGGAGCATTAGCTCTACTAGCTGCTTGACTAGCTCTAAAACCAGTAATAGCACCAGCTACACCACCAATAAGACCAGAACCAGCTGCAAAAGATGCATTAAACATTCTTCCAACATTTTTAAAGAAATCACCTGTCTGTAATCCAATTGACTCAAGAATAAACTTAGGAGCTTCCCTAGCAAAGAAGAATAATCCTAAAATTATAAACAAATATGAAAATGCACCTACAGAACCATTAGAAATTGTAAATAATTTTCCAGCTTTTAAATTTGAAGTTAAATCATCAACTATTAATACAATTATATACATAATTCCAACTCTTAAGAAAATATCAACATAAGTTTTTAAAGTAAATGATGCCCAAGTACTTAATGTTTTATCGCTTTTTGGATCTATATAGCTGACAATTGGAACAATAGCAATTATTCTTAAAATCACGAGTTTAAAAGCACGTATTGCAATATCTATTGTAAAACCAAGAAGCATAATAAGAAGTAAAATTCCGCAAATCGTAGATGTAAAAATTCTATAATCCCAAACGAAATAATCATTTGAATTTGTTGCAGCAACATTTTCAATAATATAATCGAGTGTACACTTATCTTCAATTCCTGCAGTATTTTCTCCCCCCTCATCATTATCAGGACAATAATCGCCTTCAACATGTAAAACTATAGTATCATTATCAGTATCATTATCAAGTCTATTTGATGCAGTTGCATCAAAATCAATAGTTTCAATAGAAGGATCTTCTTCAACTTTCTTTTTGGCATCAGTAGTTAAATTAATACTGTAAAATGATTTTAAAAGACCTTTCGCCAGGCTATTTCCATATTCAGCATAAGTTTTATTAGTAAGATTTCCTGTATTTGATTTACCAACTATTAAATTACCGATAGTATTTGTTGCAAGTACTCTGTCTTGAAGTTCGTACATAAATCCAAAAAGAATTCCATTATCATTCACACGCTCTTTTAAAGAATCGCCACCACTAAAATCACCAGTTAAATTAAGAGGAATTATTACAATAGTAAGAATAAGAGAAACAATAATTCTGGTAATTATTTTACCAAAGCCAGTCTTTTCATTTGAAAAACTATCAGGGTTAACTATGCCACCAATAAGTGAAACGGCAAGTCTAAACATTATAATAACACCAAAAATAAGTTGAATTCTCTTAAAGAGACCAACTATCATATCCGAACTAAGTATATTTGCATTAGCAACATTGAAAAAGACCTGATATGCACCACTAATTAATGAATAGACACCGGTATCTATCGCAGCAAAAATACTTCTAACACTCTCTACAATATCACTGTGCTTCAAAAAAAGTCACCTCACCTATTTTATATTACATAAATTGCTTGCATTCCAATTACCATTTAAAATTAAATTAAACAGTAAAATAACAATTGTTGGAATAAAGAATAAAAGTACAGCACAAGCAATTCTAATTCCTAAGTTGCTTTGTGCTTTCTTCATTGATTTTTCATCGCCAGTCAAAATAACTTTAGTAAAATCAAGTGAAGAAAGTATAATAACAAGAAGTGGTCCAAGTATTTTTATATAATTGAAAATAACTTGTAAAAGATTAGCAACACTTCCAGTATCAGTTGGATCTCCAAGTATATCAGTACATTTATTAGTTTGTCTATCCTCATTAAATTTGCTTTCAGAAGCTCCACACTCTTTAGTTGCATCTTTACCATCAAAACATTTAGTAAATTCAAGTGCACCGCTGCACCCCTTAATAATGGCTTGTCCTCCAAGTGAACTAAGTAATCGCTCACCAAACGAAGTTTTGAAGTTCTTACAAGCTGAATTCATCGTAGACTTTCTGTAATATCCTCGCAACTCAAGTTCAATATTAGTTGTAGCCATATTAGAATAAGTTGTAGTTGTAGTTGTTGTCTCTCTAATAGCAACATAAGTTGGACAAACAGAAGAGCCACTCCTTTTTTTTGCAGTTTTTTGTAAATTGCCTGCATTGCCAAGTCCTTTATAATTATAATTTATAAAAAATCCTATGCCATCTTTATAAGGTTTACCTTGATATGTATTAATTGTTCCAGTCATCGAATAATCACTGTTAACGTAAATAGTTATTTCCTCTGAAACCTTTCCTTTAGAGTCTTTCTTTATGTAATTGCAACGAGCAAGAGTATCTGCAAAAACGTTCTTTGGAGTAGCTACAAAAAGGCCTAACATACAAGCAAAGAATATTATAAATAAGTACTTATGAGACCTAATCATTTTCAATCACTCCAAACACTATAACAAATTTATTATATCAAAGCATAAAAAAAATAGCAATTAATATATAAAATAATTGCAATTTTTTTACACTGTACCTAGCTTGCTTTCATCTTCAAGTTTTTTAAATTTAGTATCAAATTCTGGTAAAGCCTTATTGATAATATCAGGATAAATATTTTTAGAAGTTTCAATTGCCCTTCTAAAATCGAATATATTAACGACCTTTCTATTGTCAAAAAGAGCATTACTAAAAGCATCTTGAATAAGAGTTAAAGTAACATCAGGATATCTAGAACCAATCTCATAAATTCTCTTATATTCAGAAGTAATATCAGTTAAAAATTCCATAATACTTTTAGTTTCAAAATTAGAAAATCTAATAGAAACACCAGTTCTCTTTTCTATTTTTGGAAGAGTTCCCATACAAATATCAATATTTTGTTCCCTAGTAGGTTCCTCTACAATAACCTTTTGAAAACGTCTAACAAAAGCTTTATCCCTTAAAATATATCTTTCATACTCTTCAGAAGTAGTTGCTCCTATTACTTTAATATCACCTCTATCAAGCCCAGGCTTAAACATATTAGCAAAATCAAGTGCATCTTTTCCACTTCCCATTAAAGTATGAATCTCATCTATGAAAAGTATTAAATTGTCGTACTCCTTTAATTCCTCAATCAAATTCTGAATCTTAGACTCACCTGTTACTGGATCAATACCTAAAAGAGCACTTGTATTTACCTTTATAATTCTATAATTTAAAAGAGCATCAGGCACTTTCTTCTTCTCTATTAAATAAGCAAGTCCTTCAACAATAGCAGTTTTACCAACACCAGGTTTACCAGTTAAAATAGCACTTTTATCTGGTGTCAAAAGAATAAGCATAAGCTCTTTTAATTCTTTTTCCCTTCCAATTGCAGGATTAGTAATATATTCCTTTTTAGTAAATTCTTCTCCATAAGTTTCCAAAATACTAATTCTTTTCTTCTTAATATCAAAGCCTTCTGAATTATTACTATTATCACTTCTATTTTCATCATTAAGTTTTCTATTCATTTTAAATAAATCCGTAATATCATTATTCATAAACAATCACCATTATCATTTTACTATACTTTTAAAAGAACAAAAGCAATTAATAAATAAATTTATTAATCACTTAGAAGTCCTCACGGACTTCTTTTTCTACTTCACAGAACCCTAATGGTTTCTCCATAGACCAGTACCGGATA
>ONSL01000025.1 GCA_900320505.1 uncultured Eubacteriales bacterium | reverse complement strand
CTTTCTACTGTCTTTTTAATTAAACTTGTGCCATCATTAACTTGTTTAGCACCATCTTTTAATTTATTTGCACCACTATTAAGTTCATTTGCTCCATCTTTTAATTTATTAGTACCTTCAACTAATTCTTTAGAAGAGTTTGCAAGTAATGTAACATTATTATAAACTTCATCTAGATTATCAAGTTCTTTTACATCAGAATCATCTATAACTTTATTTGTAACAACATTATATATAGCATTTAATTTAAAATTCTTAACATCATATTTAATTGTGACACTATTTAATGAATCAAGTTTTTTATTATTTAAACTTTTAGAAAGTCCTGGTGTTGCAAGTGCAACTACTATATTATTATTACCAGTTGATTCTACTTTACCATTAGTTACTTCAACATTAGATACTCCTTTAGTAGGAATAACTGTTGTCATTAATGTAACAAATGGAGTATAAACTCTTCTTCCAAGTTTGCTAACATATCTACTGCTTGTATTTGAATAGTCAAGAGTAATTTCAACACTACCACTCTTTCCTAATAAATCATTAAGTGAAATATCTTTTCCATTAAGCTTATATGAAATATTAACTCCTACCGGACTTTCCTTTGCAGTTTTGCCTTGATAATATATTTCTTTGCCTTTATTTTCAAAAGTTAACATGTTATCTTTTAAATCAAATTTTTCATTGCCATTAACGTTTAAAATATCAGTAAGGTTAGTTTTATCATTAATTGTCTTACCATTTCCAACATGTGTTAAATGTTCATTTACAACAGTGCTCTTAACAGCACCATCATAATTTAGATGTTCATATACTGTTTCATTTTTAGTAAGTGCAGAAACATTTAAAGTAGATAAAGCAATTGTACCAGTAAGAATTGCACCTGCAACTTTAACTGATCTTCTTGTTACCTTTTTATTGTTTTTTTTCATATTTTTACCTTCTCCCTTGAAATTTTTAAAACCTTTAGTAGTTTTAATAATAAGTTTATCAAAAATAATTAATACAGATGGAAGTACAGAAATAACTGTCGCCATACTTATTAAAGCGCCTCTAGATATTAGTGTACATAAAGAACTAATCATATCTAGTTTTGAATATACGGCAACTCCAAATGTTGCAGCGAAGAAACACATACCACTAACAAATATTGAGTTAACTGAAGCATCAAGTGCTACTTTAATAGAATCATGTTTTGATTTGCCTTCTTGTCTTTCTTCTAGGTATTTAGTCGTCATAAGAATTGTATAATCAATAGTTGCTCCTAACTGTATCGTTCCAATAACAATCGATGAAACAAATGGTATTGTATTTCCAGTATAATAAGGAATTCCCATATTAACGAATATTGCAAATTCAATAATAAATACTAGAAGTACTGGAAGAGATATACTCTTTAATACAAATATAAGTATTACGAATATTGCAGCTAGAGAAGTATAATTTACATTATGAAAATCTTGATCACTTGTTGTAATTAAATCTTTCATAAGAGGTCCTTCACCAGCTAGAATTGCACTTTTATCATATTTCTTTATAATCTTATTAACTTTAGTTATTTGATTGTTTAAAGAATTAGATGCAGCCTTGTATGTTGAATTAATTATAATCATCTTATATTTATCTGTTTCATACATTTCTTTAACATCATCAGAAAGCATATTATCAAGTCCAAGTTTTGAAAGTTCTGATGGATTAAGGACCATATCAATTCCTTTAACATCTTTTATTTCATCTACCATTGAATTAACTTTATTTGTGCTTAAATCTTTAGAAACAAGAATCATTTCTGGAGAAACAATATTAAATTCATCTTTAAGTTTCTTATTTGCAATAGAACTTTCTAGTGTGTCAGGTAAACTCCTATCCAAATTGTAATATACTTTAGCATGACTTTGTCCGTACCATGCAGGAATAAGTAGTACTAAGAATATTATAAATATAACTTTATAATGATTTGATAAGAAATCATTTAAATGAGTAAACTGTGGTATTAGCTCTTTATGACTAGTCTTTGTAATTAACTTATCAAAGAAAAGTAATAATGCAGGAAATACTGAAAGTACACATAAAAGTCCAAGTAATACACCTTTTGCCATTACTATACCAATATCTCGTCCAAGAGTTAAGTTCATAGTACATAATGCAAGGAATCCAGCTATTGTTGTTAAACTACTACCAAGTATACTTGTTGATGTTTCTTTAATAGCTCTTTCCATAGCTTTATTTATATCTTTATATTTACCTTTATAATGTTCATATTTGTGATATAAGAATATTGAAAAGTCTGTAGTAACACCAAGCTGAAGTACAGCACTTATCGCTTTTGTAATATAACTTATATTACCTAAGAATATATTAGTTCCCATATTATATAGAATTGCTATACCAATATTCGCAAGCAATAAAAATGGAACTATATAAGAGTCAAGTGCTAAACTTAAAACAATTATACATAGAGCAACTGCTATTATTACATATATTGTAACCTCACTATTTGAAAGATTCATGGTATCAAGTACCATAGCACTCATGCCACCAACCTTCGCCCTATTTTTTGCAAGTGTTCTAATTTCCTTACATGCATCTAGTGTTTTTTCATCACTTGTTGATCCCTTAAATGTAACTAGAAGAAGTGTATCTTTCCCACTTTTAACCTTTTTAGCAACATCTGATGGAATAATATTATCTGGAATAGTAGTACCAGTTGCATCATACATGCTGATAACTTTTTCTACTCCATCAACTTTTTTGATTTCATCTTCAAACTCTAACATATCTTTAGCAGACATACCTTCAGTAACAATCGATGCAAAAGAGCCCATATTGAAATCATCTGTAAGAATATCCTCACCTTTTACTGTTTCAATATCTTTTGGAAGATAAACAAGGATATCATAATTAATCTTTGTTTTTTCCATTCCAATAACTGCAGGAATTAGTAAAAGAAGAGAAATAACAATTATCAAAGTTTTATGTTTACACACAAACTTGCTAAACTTACTATTCATTTTTTTCTAAACCTCCCATAACCATTAAGTATATTACCACCAAAATGACCAATAGTCAACATTAAATTGACTAATAGTCATTTTTGCTATATAATATACTATGAATATGAGGGATGAAATATGAAAGAAAAAGATAAAAAAAGTAAAATATTGGATGAAAGCTTTAAATTATTTAGAACAAAAGGTACTAAAAATACATCAATTGAAGAAATAACAAATAGTGCTGGAGTTGCAAAAGGAACATTTTATTTATACTTTAAAGATAAATATGATTTGCAAGAACAACTTATAGTTAAAAAATCAAATGAATTATTTAGAGAAGCACTAGAAAACTGTGATAAAGAAGATTTAAAAACTTTTTCTGATAAATTAATATTTATAATAAATGACATACTAGATAATTTAAACAATAATAAACTCTTATTAAAATTTATATCAAAAAACTTATCATTTGGACTTTATAGCAATAGAATACCAGATATTCTTTCAAACGATGAGCTATCTGTTAAAGATTTGTTTATTGAAGGTCTTAAAAAAGATAATATAAATATAGAAAATCCGGATGTAATACTATTTTTGATAATAGAACTTGTATCAAGTACTTGTCTTTCAGTAATAACTGAAAAAAATCCAGTGAGTCTAGATGAATATAAACCTGTACTTTTTAAAGCAATAAAAAAAATGATTAGTGAAAACTAATCACTTTTTTATAAACTTTTTTGAAGCATTTTCAATTAAAATGTCATAATTTTCTCTTCCCTTTTTTTCATTTCCAAGGTATCTTAATTCCTCTTCTTTAATTGCAAATTTAAGTCTTATTTTATATTTTGAAAACTCATTAGATGTATCATAAAAGCTAGATGAGAAAAGGTAGGACTCAAGATTAAAGAAATTAATATTTTTTCTATTTTTATAATCTTCTTCACTTGGAATATTAATAAAGCAATCACCTTTAATAGAATAAAGATTATCAATTTTAAGACTATTAGGATCAGCACCACCTATTAAAACATCATTTGCCTTCCCATTATAGGCATTTAAAAAGAACATACATAATATTATGCCAGTTCTATCATCTTTTCTTGCATAATTGCATTCAATTCTGTTTTTTAGATCAGTATTGTAAATTTGCCACATTTCTGGAAAGCCATTATCAGGTGAATCCATTTGTTCATCATTAATATTTTTAGATCTGCAAATGTATGTCTTATCATTAACTTGCTTAACATCTATACAATTTTGATGATAAAAATCTACTAGATTATTTTTTAACGAAATATGCTCGAAATAATGAGAATTTATATTATCATCATTTTTATATTTAGTTGATAAAACAATATCTCCATTATCCAAAATTTCAATAAAGTCAGGATATCCAATATCTGTTATATTTTGAGAATATCTATTAAGAATATAACATCTATTATCTAATTTTGATTCAAGCATATCATAATGATTTTTATCTAATTTGTTTTTTAACTTTTCTGCATTCATTTTATTTCTCCTACTTTTTTAGATATATTTTTGCAAGCTCATCTTTGCAAAGGCCATATACTCTATTTATATTTTCATCTTTAGATTCTCTTCTTGTATCTATCTGTTTTCTTATTATAGTTTGTTTCAATCTATCCTTATATCTTCCAAAATCATCTTTTGAAGAATGCTCTTCAACCATTGCAGGATAAGAGCGCATTGCAAGAGCATAATCATCTTCACTCATTACCTTTATTTCTTTATTATCTTTTACAGAATAAAGTTTATTAAAAGACATTGTATTTGGATTAAGCATTGTTAGAAGTGTATCATCATGGTATCCAGTTTTAGCATCATAATTAAGATAATAAGCACCTATTACCATACCGCTTTCTTCATCCTTTGTTGCATAATCAAATGATAATTCTTTTCCATCTGAAGTACTATACAATGTGTATATATCTGTACTTGATGCTCTTTTCTCATCTACATCATAAACCTTTTTTAGTATATATGTGCCAGTATTTACTTTCTCTATTTCATCAGATTCAGCACTTTTTCTATAATTTATCTTTGAATTATCATGATCAATTCTTATAACATATGACTTATTATTGCTTTGTGTAAGAAATATAATAGAATCAGAATTTAAAATATCAACATCAATTATATTTCCTAGCCAAAAACAATCATTAGTTGTTTTATTAAGTAGATAACTTTCACCAGTTTTTTCAGATTTTAGTATCTCACAATTAATATTATCTAATGTATCAATCTTTCCCATTATAAACCTCCTTAAAAAGGATACCATAGAATATAAAAAAATAAAAGAAGATCATTTAAGTTCTTCTTCTAACATTTTAATCTCACTTTTTAATTTTAATTTTTTAAAGAAATAATTATGTTTAGGTAGTATCTTTAAAATAATTTTATTTTGTGTTAAACGTCTATTATAATAATCATAAAAGTTCTTATCTTTGTTATTTAAAAGAATTGGTCCAAAGAAATATTCTTTTTTAGTATATTTCTTGCTTCCCTTTTTAAATTTAATAATTTCGTATATAAACTTACCATCACGAGCTAGAGCTTCATTTTCTATATAATAACCATTATGTGTTAAGAATCTTTTTAAGTCTTCTTGATAATTATTTGGTGATAAAATAAATGTATCTATATATTTTAAGAATTCTAAATGATTTTTAATGATACCAATAATTGTTCTTCCACCCATTCCAGAAATGGTAATTGTTGGAATATCTTTTTCATAAATATCTAGTCCATCTCCAAGCTTTAATTTTATTTTTGAAGATAGATTATACTTTTTTATATTTTCTTTTGCAGAATTTAAAGGTCCTTCTTTATTATCACTACATGTACATTTTTTTATATTCTTATTATATTTTAAGGCATAAATGCTCATTAGAGCATGATCACATCCAATATCCAAAAAAGTAGGTGTATCAATAAACTCCCCTACTTTTTTTAATCTATTACTTATAGTCATATTAATCTGTTAAGAAATCCTTTAACTTACGTGAACGTGATGGATGCCTTAATTTTCTTAATGCTTTAGCTTCAATTTGTCTTATTCTTTCACGAGTAACACCAAATATTTGACCAACTTCCTCTAAAGTTCTACACTGTCCATCATCAAGTCCAAAACGTAAACGAAGTACTTTTTCCTCACGATCTGTAAGTGTTAAAAGTACACTATCAAGTTCTTCTTTTAACATTTCACGAGTTGTATACTCTTCAGGTCCCATTGCTCTTTCATCTTTAATGAAGTCTCCAAGATGAGAATCATCTTCTTCTCCAATTGGTGTTTCTAGTGAAACTGGATCTTGAGATATCTTATAAACTTCACGAACTTTATCAACTGATATACCAAGTCTTTTTGCAAGTTCCTCATCAGTTGGTTCTCTATTTAATTCCTGAGTTAGCTGACGCTGTACACGAGCAAGTTTGTTAATTGTTTCAACCATATGAACTGGAACTCTTATTGTTCTTGCTTGATCTGCAATAGCACGAGTAATTGCTTGCCTAATCCACCAAGTAGCATATGTTGAGAATTTGTATCCTTTAGTTGGATCAAATTTATCAACTGCCTTCATAAGTCCGATATTTCCTTCCTGAATTAAATCAAGAAATAGCATGCCACGTCCAACATATCTTTTTGCAATAGAAACAACAAGTCTTAAGTTAGATTCTGCAAGTTTTTGCTTTGCATACTCGTCACCTTGCACTGCACGCTCTGCATACTCATATTCCTCATCACTAGTAAGTAGTGGAATTCTTCCTATTTCCTTAAGATACATCCTAACTGGATCATTTATCTTAACATCTTTTGATAATGTTAAATCTTCTGCACTTGTATTTTCATTAATTTCTTCACCATTAGGATTTTCACCATTATCTTCTTCTGAAACAACTTCTATTCCAGCTTCTACAAATGCATTATATAAATCATCTAATGAATCACTATCAAGTTCAAGTCCTTTTAATTCATCAGCAAGTTTTTCATATGTTATGTATCCTGTCTTTTTACCTTCTGCAATTAATTTTTCTTTTCTTTTTTCTAGAGTATCAATTTCTTTAACCATTAAAATTATCTCCTATTCTTAAATGAGCTATCTCATTACCAATTTCAGCTTGTTTAACTGGGTCAACTTCTTCAGCTAGCTTACCTTCTAAATATTTTATTCTCTTCCTAATTGCACTTTCCTTTATTACCTTAAAATAAAGATTTAATGTGCCATCTTCTATCTTATCGGTATATGTATCACTAACTACTTCATTTAATCTATTAAGAAGCTCATCTTTGTCACTCAAATGCGTCATAAAGTCTGCAATATTTATACTACCATATTTTTCATAATAATATATTATTTCTTGCAATAAATTCCTATCTACACTTTTAGTAAGAAGCAAATTTTCTTTCTTTACTATAGGTATAATATCTGGATTTGTAAGCATATAATATATTATTTGTTCATAAGCTTTGGTATATTTATCCTTAACCTTCTTCGCACTTTTCGTATTATCTTCGTGAACAACCTCTTTAGAACTGTTACTTTTAAGTTCTGAAAAACGTTTTGCAAGCGTATTATAACCTATATTGAAGTCTTTTGCAAGTTTTTTTAATGATATTTCTATTCTTATAGGATCATCTATAAGTGAAAGTTCCTTTAAAGCACTATTTATATAATCAGCAACTTCTTCTGTACTAGACATATTAACGTTTTTCTTTAAACTATTTATTTTATATTCAGTATAAGGAATTGCCTTTTCTATGTAAGAATTAAAAGAATCTTTTCCCTCTCTTAAAATAAATGTATCTGGATCATCTGGATTTGGAAGAGTTATAACTTTTACATCAACACCTGCTTTTAAAAAGAGTTCTCCATCTTTTAGTGCTGCTGCTCTTCCTGGATCATCGCCATCAAGACATAACACAATGTTATTAGAAAGTCTTTTAATAAGTTTTATTTGACTATCCGTTAGTGCTGTACCCATAAGAGCGACAGTATTACGAATACCTATCGTTGATGCCCTAATAACATCCATAAATCCTTCCATTACTATAACAAATTTTTTGTTTCTTGCCTCTGTTCTTGCAATATGATAATGGTACAAGTTTTCTCCTTTTTTAAATATAGGAGTTTCTTTTGTGTTTACATATTTATTATCACTTGATGATGAATAAATTCTACCACTAAATCCAACTACTCTACCATCTAAATCATAAAGTGGAAACATTATCCTATTATTATAGATATCATGAGAATCGTTAGAAAGTCCAATTTTATTTAAATCTACTAATGTATAGCCTTTCTTTGTAAGAAGTGATGTAAGGTCATCCCTTTTTTCAAGTGAAAGTCCAATTCCAAATTCTTTGATAGTATCTTCTGAAAGTGATCTACCATCTAAGTATTTTCTAGCTTCGCTTCCAAAATCAGTCATTAAGTTATTTTCATAATACCTAGATGCTAAATTATATATATCATAATATTTGTTATATTTTTCAAGTTTAGGTGTACTAAAAGATTTTACTGCAACACCACATCTATCTCCTAAATACTTAACTGCTGATGGAAAGCTCATCTTATCATAATCCATTAGAAACTTAAATACATTTCCAGTTGCATGACATGAGAAGCATGTAAATATTTGTTTTTCTCTAGATACACATAGAGATGGCGATTTATCATCATGAAAAGGACAAACACCAAAGAAGTTCTTTCCTTGCTTAACAAGAGGAATACGCTCTCCAATAATATCAACGATATCTGTTTTAGAACGAATTTCGTTAATTACATCATTGTTCACGTTATCCCTCCTAATCTTAATATATGAAAAAACCCTTATTAAAAAGGTTTTATATCAAAATGGTGTCCACGACGTGATTCGAACACGTGACCCATCGCTTAGAAGGCGATTGCTCTATCCAGCTGAGCTACGTAGACATCTAATAAGCTGTACAAGATATATTATAGCAAACTTTTACACATATTAACAGACTTTTTTGAAAAATTTAAAAAAAAATTTACTTTAAAGTAAACTTTTTATTTGAACTTTCCTGTAAAGATTCATATGTTTCTCTTCTGATATTGTTTTCAAGCTTATTAAGATCGATAACTTGTGTGTACTTTTCATATTGTTCATCTAAATCATCTTTTGATGTAACAATTAAAAAGCCATTCTTCTTTAAATCTTTTGCACTCATACTATGTAAATTAGCATAAGCTGATGCATAATGCATTGCAGTATAATAATTTGTATTAAATAAAGTAGAATCATTCATAACTATAAGTGCTTGTCTTAATGTTACATCATCATTATATGAAACGTAGAAAATTATTCTTGCAATATTGTTAACATTAACATTATCTGAAAGAAGTGTATCGCTATTCATATCATCAAGTGATTTTTCTTTTAAAAAGTCATTAACGTAATCATTATCTTCTGATTTTATAAAACCGTTTTTAACTAGATTTGTATATGGGTATATTCTTTTTTCTCTTGCATAATTAATTGCAATGTTAAGTGCGTCAGTCGGATTAGTATAAGCATTTTTATAATTTATTGAAGGATAGCCATTTCTAACAACTCCTATTGATACATCTGCTATTAGATCATCATCTAATGACTCAAAATTAATTCCTTTAATATTCATCTCAAGGCTTCTATCTTTTTTTAATTTTGAACGTACTTTATCTAAATACTGAAATTTATTTTCTCCAACATATACAATATTTTTATCTTGTGATATATGGTATAAATCATTAAAATCGTTTTGCATAAAATATAATTCTATAAAATCTAATCCATCTTTGTTTGAAACATCTATGTAACTACCATCTTCAAAATAAACTATTGTATCACCATTTTTATCAGTATTGTCGATTTTTATTCCCATTATTTTTTGCATCTATCTCACCCTTTCTCTATAGAAACATACATCTCTATACTCTGGAACAGATTTTGTATAAGTATATGGATTCTTACTAGTTGTGTAGTATTTTACTTCTTTCACTGAATTCCTACAATAACTATCAGAAGCTCTTGAAACCATAAAGTTAAATTTGTATGCATCATATATATATTTATCATTTTCCATTCCAATAAATTTAAAGTAATAATAACCATTGTATCCCTGAATATCACTATAATATGATCTTCCAAGATAAGTCCAGTTATTTGTTGAATAACCATTAAGACTCATTATTTCATCATAGTTTCCATTTGTTTTATATAATACCCCATCAATATTGAAGTAATTGTAACTACTACATAAGTTTTCATAGCTTGTGTGATTATAATTTAATGAAATAGGATAAACTGTGAAATTTTTATTTACCATTTGTGAGTATCTAGATTCTTTCTTTACTTCAATTTCTTTTCTACAATTTAAATCATTATTATCACATTTAACATTAGTGGTATTACAAGACGTTTGTCTATACTCACTCCATGATGACCATGCAGGAATTGTTTTTGCATTTGGACTATTATTTACAGATGGTGCATTATTACCATTATTATCATTATTTATTTTATTATCATCACTTTTTTCTTCTTTATTATCATTACTTGATGGTGTATCAGATATTATATCTTTAACAGGATCATTATCGCATAATGTACTGGTACAATACGAATATTTTCCAACATGAGATAATTTATAGTCACTTAAACTGCCACACTTTAAATAAACCTTTAATTCATAATCATCATCTAGTTTAGTAATTTTGGCATAACTTTTTTTACTATCGCATTTTATATTATTAATCTTAATTGTATTTGTAAGTTTTTTCTTGTATAAAGTATTTAAAAGGACTGTTTTTTTTCCACCTTTTTTCTTTGGAATATTATTATCCTTAAAAAACATTAGTGAAGCTGTTTTTAAAGTATCAAGTGAGGGTGATAAGGATTCATTTGTATCTTTTGATTTCTTTTCTTCAACAGCAATATTTTTCATATCAGTATTAACTTTTTTATTGGTGCTTTTATAACTAGCAAAATTAGGCACTAGAAAAATAACTAAAAATATAACGCCAAATATAACAAGAAGTTTTAAAAGTATATTCCTAATCATTATACAAAGTACCCCCTCAAATAAACGCCTATATAATAACAAAAAAAGCCCTATATGTCAAGTAGAGCTTTTAAGTGTAACAAGTGTTTCTCCTGCATTAAACATATTTATAGAATATGATGAAACATACTTGTTATTCTTTAAAATTTTTTGTACTTCTTTCTTTAATATTCCTGTTCCATTACCATGTATTATTTTAATATATTTTAGTCCCTCTTTATAAGAATCTTCAATGAATTCATTTACTTTATAATCTGCATATTCTCTATCATATCCATGCAAATCAATAGAATTATTATACATAATTATTTATCCTTAAAGTAATCTGGATGTTTGCCAAATACAAACCCTTTAATTGCTTTTCTTGCTGCACGGAAATTAGATAGCCATACGAAGTGTGCGTTCTGCTTTTTATTATCAATAATTTTAGGGACAAGATATTCTGCAATGGTTTCTGGATAATCTCCTAAAACATTATATACAAGTTTAGTCTTTTCAGGTATTTCAATTGATTTTCCACTTCCAAGAAATTTATGGATAAAGTTTGTTATCATAATGCCAGGTATGATGTGTCCAGCAAGAATATTTGTGTTTGTGTCTTCAAATTCTTTAGCTAGAGAATCTATAAAGAAGTTTACCCCTCTTTTACTACTTCCATACAAAGTAAGTTTCGATCTTGCATTACCATCGTATCCAAATCCTTCAGTAAAGTAAATTGCACCACTTCCCCACTTTTTCATATATTTACATATAATTTTACTGCATATAATATCACCTTTTAAATTTATATCAATAAGTCTATTTATAGTATTATCGTCTATATCCCAAATGTAGTTATCAGGCTGATTAACACCGGCATTATTAATCCATATATCAATTTTTCCGAATTTAGATACAACTTTTTCTATCAATGCTTTAACAGTATTTCCATCTGTAACATCAATATAGAGACTTAGCACTTCTCCTCTTCCATTAATCTTTTTTAAATTTTCTTCTGCAGACTTTAATTCATCTTCTCTAATATCTGATATAATGCAGTTAAAATCTCTTTTTCTAAATTCCTTAAGCATAGCAAATCCAAATCCTTTACTACTACCTGTTATAACAACTGTTTTCATATAATCGCCTCTAATATAATTATAAAAGAAAAAAGTGCTAATTTAAAGTAAAACTTTTAGCACTTTCTAAATCTATAGGTAATTTGTCATTCTTATATCTATTAAAGGCATCACGGTATGTAGTTAAAGTTATAGGAATATTTTCCTTATTTAGATAATCAAGTATTCCCAATTTTTCTCCTTCATCAATTACTCTTCCAGAAATCTTTCTACCATTAGAATCTAATTTAACATTAATAATGGTACTAGACTTTAAAATGGATCTTATATCACTTTTTGAAAGAAGTTCATTTTTATTACTATTTATAAATTTAATGATACTATTTCTATCTTCAATACTTATATCTTTATTTTTTCTAACAAATGGAATTAACTCTCTCATAGGTTCATGAGTAAGTTTATAATAGTCTAAACTATCAAATGTATGTTTAGAGCCATCTTCTTCAGAAACACCATTTAATATCATATCAACAATTTTCTTTGCAAGTTCATCGTCAATAACAGCACTATTATAACATACTTTAAGTTTACTCAAGTACTTTTTTAAATAATCAACTCTAATATGATGATCAAGACAAAAGTCCTTTATACTTACATTATCTAAAGTTAAAAACATTTCAGCAAATCTCTGATATTTTTTATCTAAGTTTTCGTTTAAATTTTTATTATATTTATCAAGATAATAAGAATAAAAATTATCTAGATTAGTATTTATATTGTTATTTGATCCATCTGCTGCATAATAATCAAAAGCAAAAAGTGGTTTTAAACTATGTTTAAACTCAGTTGGAGATGAAAGAAATTTCATATAATCATCATACTTATTAGAGTCTCCATCATAAGCTATTTTATTTATAACCATCTGAGTCTTACTACTCTTTCTTATTTGCATATTATTAGAAACATCAGCAAGATAATACTCATATACTTTCTCTTTTATAAATTTGTTAGCAGTATATGAATATATATTATCAAAGTTCTTATAACCTCTAAAATAATTATTAAGTACTCTTCTAAAATCTTCAACATCTAGAATACTTCTTGTATTATGACTCATGTTTTGAAGAATAACAAAAGCCATGCCTTCATTTTTATCATCATGTCTTAATGTATTTGTCATATACCCAAAATACATTGTTATGTCTTCCTTTAATTTAGAAAGACTTCTATCACTATAATTATCCTTTAGTTTATCTTCTAGTGCTAATATTTCATTGAATAAATCGCCTTTATATAACATACTATCACCTATTTATTTTCAAGCATATTTACAAGGTTTACTTTGAACATATCTCTTTTTGCATTTTCTTTTGATATCATTACACCCTTATATGCTTTTAATTCTGTTCTATGACCTTCGTCTAATAATTCTTCTGGTTTAAAATTAGTAAGTAAGATTATCTTCTTATTGTAATAAACTGTATAGTAAAGTCTAATTTCACCATGTACAAGTGCAGAACGTTCATCTGTTGGAAGTTTTAATTCATAAGATGCAGTGCATCTTTCCTTGTCTTCAGAAATCTTTTCCCCTAAAAAGTTACCATTTCTAAGTTCAGGATAAAATTCAAACTCAAGTTTCTTGTAAGCAAGCATATTATACTTTCTTACGCTTCTCTCTTTCTTTCTAAAATCATTCTCATCCAAATACTCAAAAATATATTGATCCTTCATACCTTTCATAAAGCAAACCCCCTCTATTTTCTGAAATACTCTGGATACATCTTCCATAAAGTACACATATTATAACACCAAATCCTTTAAATGTCAACGAAAACTATCTATTTTATGATTCATTTTAAAAATACGTAGATTTTTATTGAAAGTGCACAATTAATGTGCAATAAGTTTTAGAAACGTATATAATATCTTCTTAAGCAATTTGTTTGTCATTAAGGAGGTATTG
>ONSL01000073.1 GCA_900320505.1 uncultured Eubacteriales bacterium | reverse complement strand
TTGGGAGGCAGTAATAAGTGGACCGGCAGATATGAAAATTATCTCTTACAACTCTGATGTAACAGAAGATAACGGTATATCAACATTAAAACAAACACATGGCAGATACTATTATGCCAAGACAAATATAAGTATGTTAAGACTAGATAATACAGTTAAAAATGATATCATTAAATATCATTTTTTATATAGTATTATAAAATAAAAACAATCAGTTGTTACTAATTGCTTTCTTTAAATGTCATAAATTAATATATCTAAAAAATTTGATAAAAAAGATATGGAATGGTATACTTATTATAGTTTTAATAAAATTTAAATCAATAATGAAGTGAGGTATTATTTTATGGAAGAAGAATCAAGACTTGATTTGTTAGTTGTTGAATCAATTAAATTTAGTAAAATTGCTAAAGATTTATTAAATACAAATGACACTACTTTTAAAGAGTTATTTGATAAACTTTATAATATGGATAAAAGAAATTTAGCCCTTTTTATTAGAAAAAATATTAACAAAATAACAGAAAATCAATTAAAGTATGCCGATGAATATTACAAGGAAAACGGCATGACAATAAATTGGAAGATTTACAAAAATTAGTTATTATCGCTAAAATCTCTTTTTACAAAAAATTCTCTAATATCTATTTCCAATACCCTAGATATTCTATATAAAACTGCAATACTAAATGATTGTTGAACCTTTGATGATTCTATATTACTTATTAGACTATGGCTTAAATCGCATTTTTCAGCCAGTTTTTCTTGTGTCATTTTTCCATAAGAACTGTATTTGCTATTATTATGAAGTCTAAAATATTTAATATTTTTGCTTACAATCTCATAAATATATCTATCATCATTGGGGTTAAAATTCATAAAACCACCACCTATATATATTTTCTCATTTATGGTATAACTTTTTAATATATTCATTGTAGATAAATGTTCTGTTAGTGTCATTTTTTTAAAATTGTGTTATAATGTTACTAGGTGAGATGTATGGAAGAAAAAACTTTAAGTGATTTATCAAGAGTGGAATTATTAGATTATTTTAAAAAGATTATTCAATTAAAAAAAGATGATGAATTGAACAATCAAAAGATAGAAGAAGTAAATAGAAAAATAAGAAGTTTGGAAAGTAATAATAAAATTGTATATAATACCCTTAAAATTAAAGATTATGTAAAGAGTTTCGATATAAATGATTTTAAAAGGTATAAAGATAAAATAGTACCAATATTATCGTTTATTTTAGTTGGACTATTTTTTCTTGTTAGTTTGATTTCAATTATCATCGATAATGAAATAGGCGTTTTATTAGGCATTATAATTCTTGTTGTTGAAGTTGTAGTATTTTTTTATGTTTTTTACTATCTGTTTTCTATTTTTTCTTTTCTTACATATCTTTTTTATCCAATATTAAAAGTTTTTGTTTATATTTTTGGTGTTTTTAAATATTTTGTGTTTCATAAGAGAGATGACAGAATTAGAAGAGAGGAAAAAAGCGACTGTACCAATTCAAATGAAAAACAAATAGAAGGATTGAAAAAAAGATTAATCAAACTAGAAGATAAACATATTGATATAATTTCTGAAATTAGAATTAATAGTTTGGGAGATATTCATGAAGATTATGACAATATATATGCTTACCAAAAATTTATAGGATATTTGGAAAAAGGAAGATGTGATTCTTTTAAAGAATGTATAAATCTATACGAGCAAGAATTAAAGCAAGAACAAATGGCAAATGAAATTGATAGTATTAGAACTAATAATAAAAAATTAGAAACTGAAATGAATAATAAATTAAATGAACTTGATAATCAAATGTATGATGTTAAAGTGAAAACTGAAGCCCAAGAGATGCGAGTTAAAGATAATTTGGAAAATGCTAGTTACAAATACAGAGATTATATTGATAGTACATATAAAAGAGCCAAAAATAAGGTTGATAGTGAAAAAACAGGGAGAAATTAGATGGATAAATTTGAAATTAATAATTTACAATTTATACGTAGTTTACTAGAAAAATCTTTGTATATAAGTCAACAGGAGTTATCATCAATCTTAGAAAATAAAAAGGACGATATTGATACAAAAAATTTGATTATAAAAAATGTTCACGGAATATTAAGTAAAACTTCAAACGATAGAAGAGATTATTATTGGATTAAAGTTTATGTTGATGAATATGAGTATTGGCTTTCTTTATTTTATAATGAATTAGATGAGAGTACTGGTAATTTTCATACACAGATTGGTAGGATACAATTTTGTAAAAATATAAAAAATAGTACACCTAATCAATACTTTGTTATAGATAATAAAAAAAATTGGTGTCTTAATTTAGATAATTATTATCAACCTAAGAATATGGCTACTTTTATTGGTAATGAAGATTATAATCCAAATACCGTGATAAATGAATTTATTTTGTTTATAAATGAAGATTTAAAAAATAAAAGATGTTATAATGTTATTGAAAAGGAGTGAACAAATGGAAAATTTTAGAGATGAGCAAAGAAAAGAAGCACTTGAAAGAATAAATGAATTAACTAAAAAGTTTAATCTTAATTCAAATATGTTAGAATCATTTAAAAATGGAAAAGTTTATGGTGTTGACTTTACTATACCAAATGATGAAAAGGTATCGGATAAAATGTTAAATCTATATGATAATTTAATATCTGAATTTGAAAAAGAATTTAATGGCTTAGTATATTATTATAGTGTTAACGAAATGGAATGTGCTGGAGAAACATGGAAAGCAATGAATATTTTTTATGTGGGTCAGCATAAATCAGATTGGGAGATTCAAAGAGTATCAGAAAATAATGATATATATGTATATTCATACAATTTAAATATATTAGATTATTCAGAGTTAGGTTTCATTGGGTTGGCAAATATTAATGGTGAACTTGGCAGGACATATTAAAAAGCAATTAGGATTAAATTTCAAGTAGTGTTGGTGAATAAAAATTAGCATTGCTACAATTTAATTGATTTTATAGATGAGAATGTAAGAAATTGCATTCTCATTTTG
>ONSL01000075.1 GCA_900320505.1 uncultured Eubacteriales bacterium | reverse complement strand
ATATTATCTTCAAACAGAGGATGGAACTAAATGGGTACATGACTTAGAAATATTAAGTATAAATATGGAAAAATTAAAGAAGTTATGCTATGATAAAAAAGAAGAAGAAAAGTATAAGCACTTACTTATGCTAGACTATGATTTAAAAGATTTAGAAGAAAAAAGTGAAGGTGATAGAATAATGGAGAAGTTTGAAAAAGAAGTAAAAAAAGTGAACTTAATACCAGAATATCAAGACTTTGCAACAGAAGAGGAAGATAGAGAGATGATGAGAAATACAGAACTCTATTATAGAGGAAGATAGAGAGATGATGAGAAATACAGAACTCTATTATAGTGAGAAAAAAGGGAGAGAAGAAGGAGTTAAGGAAAATAAAATAGAAACAGCAAGAAATATGCTGAAAGAAAATCTTGATTTAAATCTTATAGAAAAAATCACTGGACTATCTAAATCAGAAATAGAAAAATTAAAAGAAGCATAAAATAAGTAAACATAATGTAAAATAAATTTAATATAATTTACTAGAGCACTCTATAAGTGATATACTTATGGAGTGTTTTAGAAAGAGAGAAGACTATGAATAACGTATCAAGAGTAAAGAAAAATAAAAAAATATATGGTCAAAAAGTAGTTGTAAAAAGTTATAAGATACATAAAATAGTTTTTGTTATATTATTCATTAGCTTATTATGTAATGCATTAACTATATATCATTTTGCAACATTTAATCATCATAAAGTAAAAATAGTTACTAAAACAAAAATAAAAAAAGAAACAGTTGTTCCAGAAAACATTGTATTTTTAGGTGACTCATTAACAGACTTTTGGGACTTAAAAAAATATTTTCCAGATAATCATGTAGTAAATAGCGGAATAAATGGAAATTCAACAGATGACATATTAAAAGATATGGATAATAGAGTATATCGTTATAACCCTTCAAAAGTGTTTTTGTTAATTGGAACAAACGATACAATTTATGGAAAGTCAAATGATTATATAGTAAACAACATCTTTAAAATAACAAGTGAAATAAAAGGAAATAGGCCAGATGCAGAAGTATATGTTGAATCAATTTATCCAATAAATAACACAGATGATGATAAAATAAGTCATTCAATGGTAAAAGATAGAACAAATACTAGAATCAAGAAACTTAATTCAATGATTAAAGAAAGAGCAGAAAAAGAAAAAATCACATACATAGATATGTATGATAAGCTTACAGATGATGATGGTAATTTAAATATAGATTACACAAAAGAAGGTCTTCATATGAATGATAAAGGCTATGAAGTAATAGCAAAAGAGATAAAAAAATATTTTTAATATAGTGAAACAAAAATGTATGTAATATTTTTTTATAATGAAATTAAAAATTATGTGTTTATTATTGTCATTACTTGCAATTAATGATATTATATAGTTGAGGTGTAAAGATATGAGACAATTTATAAAAAAGCATAGTGTATTATTAGTATTTATTGTATTTCTTGCAGTTATTCTAATTGAAAATCATTATGTCTGGTTATACCACGATGACTATGGATATGCTTCATTATCATACTTACCTGGATTTACAGGATGCAAAGGAATGAGTTGTAGTATAAAAGATATGCTAAGCTTTTTAAAGTATCACTACAATAATTGGGGCGGAAGAATATTGTATTTCTTTATTGAAATATTACTTTTAAGAGGTGGATTAAAATTATTTCATATTGTGCAATCAATTATAACAATGTTTATATTTTATTTAATTTATAAAATTGCAAGCAGAAACAAAAATAATATATATTTGGCGATAGTTACTGTGCTATGTTATGGATTAATTGAAATGGGAGTATTACGATCTGGCATCTTTTGGGCAACAGCTGTTGTATTATACTTATTTCCAATGCTTCCATTTTTGCTTTTTGTGTATATATACAAGCCAAATATCAAAATATGGAAAAAAATATTATGTCTAATACTTATTTTTATAAGCTGCTTTTCACAAGAACAAGTTGGAGTTTTATGTATTTCATATGTTGGCCTTTATTTTCTATATGATATAATCAAAAACAAGAAAATTAACATTAGCAATTTAATTATGCTCATAAGTGGAGGAGTTGGATTTTTATTATTAATATTATCACCTGGGACAAAAGTTAGAGAAAGCATGTCACCATCGTTTTATAATTTAGGGCTAATTTCAAAATTAAAACTAACAATACCTGATATATTAGGAAATATTTTTGGACAATATAATAGATTGTTTACATTCTTTTTGCTTGTTACATGTTCTTATTATTCTTATTTGGTCATAAAAAATAAGATAGGGAACAAGAAAATAAATATGATTTATTTCTTCTCTAATTTAATTGTTTTATTTGGGCAAATAATTAATTCAAATGGATATTTTAGTTATTTATATTATTTATTTAACAATAATCTATATAGAAATGTAGTAATAATCATTTCTGTGCTACAAGTTATTTTATTATTCATACCAATGATAAAATATTTTTATCATCATAATTTAAACGCATTTAATTATTTAATAGTTGGTTCAGTTTTATCACAATTTGCAATGGCATTATCATCATATTATCCGTTAAGATCAATTTTAATGTTTATGTATATATTCTTTATTATTTTTGTATACACGTTTAGCTGCATAAAAAATGATAATATAAAAAAGAGTATAATTATTGTATTACTAATATTTGAAATACTAAGTACAATTAGGTTAATTGTTGGATACAAAGAAAATTACTATATTCATAAATATAATGACGAAATATTAAAACAGACTAGTTACCAAATAAAGAAGAATAAAAGTATAAAAAAAATTAGATTAAAAAAAGTTAGAGATGAATGGTATGGGTGTGAAGAACCATATGATGAAAATTATAGTTATATAGAAAGACTTATCAAAAGCTATTATGGTTTACCAAAAAAAATAAAATTTGAATATTATAAATAGAAAAATGATTTATATATAATATAAAGATTTTTTCTGTCAATAATTTAGGAAAATGTCTCAAAAATTTTTAAACATTAACGATTAAATTTCAAGTAGTGTTGGTGAATAAAAATTAGCATTGCTACAATTTAATTGATTTTATAGATGAGAATGTAAGAAATTGCATTCTCATTTT
>ONSL01000035.1 GCA_900320505.1 uncultured Eubacteriales bacterium | reverse complement strand
TACCTCTTTCATTTTTTCCACCTCAGTGGAGTATTATATATTAACTTGAGACATTTTCAAAAGTTAACACTTAAGACATTATCATAAATTAATCATAATTTAAAGACAAAATTATGTAAAAAGCTTGATTTTAAAGGGATAATTTAGTATAATCTTGATTGGTACATTTAATTATCCCCACAAACTTTCGAATGGGAACGAAGGTTATTTGGAAAAGGAGAAAAAATATGACAAGTTATATGCAAAAAAAAGAAACAGTAGAACGTAAATGGTACGTAATTGATGCTGAAGGAAAGCCACTAGGACGTGTTGCAAGTAAAGCAGCAAGTGTATTAAGAGGAAAGAATAAACCTACATATACACCACACATTGATTGTGGAGACTATGTTATCATAGTAAATGCTGAAAAAGCATTATTAACAGGTAACAAGTTAGACAAGAAAATGTATTACAATCATTCACAATATCCAGGAGGATTAAGAGAAAGAACAGCAAGAGAAATGCAAGAAAGATATCCTGAAGAAATGGTAAGACGTGCAGTAAAAGGAATGCTTCCAAAGAATCGTTTAGGAAGAAGTATGTATAGAAAATTATTTGTATATGCTGGACCTGAACATAAGCATGAGGCACAAAAACCAGTAGTAATGGAGGTTAAATAATGGCTAAAGAAGAAAGTAAATACTATGGAACTGGAAGAAGAAAGACAAGTATAGCTAAAGTTACATTAACACCTGGTAAAGGTAAAATAACAGTTAATGGAAAAGATGTAAGAGAATACTTCCCATCTGATATTGAAGTTATGGATCTTTCTCAACCATTAGTTGCAACTAAAACAAATGAAATGTTTGATGTTAATGCAGTAGTTAAAGGTGGAGGATATTCTGGTCAAACAGGAGCTATCCGTTTAGGAATAACTAGAGCATTACTTGACTATGACAAAACAACTCCAGCTGATTCTGAAAATAGTTTCAGAAAAATACTTAAAAAAGCAGGTTTTGTTACACGTGATCCACGTAAGAAAGAACGTAAGAAACCTGGTCTTAAAAAAGCAAGACGTGCACCACAATTCAGCAAGAGATAATTATTGTTTCTTATATCCTTGGAAGTGTATTCCAAGGTTTTATTTTGCAAAAATTGTAAATATTAATAAAAATTAGCATATACTTAAATAAGTGATATTATGTTGAAATTAAATTTATTACAAGAAACATTGATAACATCAATTGCTCTTTCTGCAGTAACATGTACATTTGTACAAAAAACTAAAAAATTCTTTAAATCATCTAAATATTTAATGTTATATAATCTAATAGTAAATATGATAGTTGGATTAATATTTTGCATGACATTTTCAAATATAAAATTTCCAGAAAGTTTATGGGTAGGCCTTTTCAGCTTTCTAGGAGCAGATACAATATATAAAACATTGGAAGGAAAAATATGTACACATGATGATTTAAGAAAAAAATGTAAGGAGCATAATTAATAAGCTCTTTTTTCTGTAAGTTAACCTTGAAAAAAGCATCTATTAATAATATAATTAAGATAATGGAAAATAAGAAGGGTATAATTGTATACTTTTATACTATGGGGTGACTATATGATATTAAGGCTTATTAAACGTACAAAAATATATGATTTTAGATTACCTGAAAATCTTAATGGCAACTTTTGGATTACAGATATGGATGGATTGGGTAACACTAGAAACCTTGTGAGTGTAGAACCTCATGATGGAGAGCTGTATTTAAAAAGTAACTTTGAAACAAAAATAGTTTCAAATAAAACAGAAATAGATTCAATTGTATTAAGAGAGCATAACCTATACTTTTTAAAAATGAACAATGAAAATAACTTTATGCTTCTTTATGCATCACCTGATAAAGAAGTAAGTGTAAGATTAGAAGTACAAAACGGAAGTAAAATATTAATAGGAAATGGACCAGGATGTGCGATTAACTATAGTTATCCACTAATTTCACCAAAACATGCAGCATTAATATATCAAAATGGTTCGTGGTATCTAGAAAATTATAGTACAAGCTATGGAACATATGTAAATAACGAACTTGCAACAAAAGGAAGAATATATCATGGAGATATAATTTTTATAATGGGATTAAAAATAATTCCATTAGGAGACTCAATAATAGTTAATAATATAGGATCACTGGTAAGAGTTGACAATAACGTATTTAGAATAAAGCATCCAAAAGTACAACCTAAAATAGATGAGGGAAATGCAAAAGAAGAAGACATTGAATTTTATAAGGATGAAGACTACTTCTTTAGATCTCCTAGATTTAAAGCAGGAATTGAACCAGTTGAAATAACAATAGATCCACCTCCAGCAAAAGAAGAAGGAGATCAAACACCACTTATATACACATTAGGACCAATGCTAAGTATGGGAATGGTTTCACTTTTAATGGGATATGGAAGTCTTGCAAGCATGTCATCAGGAAAATCAAATTCAGCGTCCCTTCAAGTTACAATGTGTGTACTTATGCTTGTTTCCATGATAATATGGCCACTGCTTAGTAGAAGATGGCAAAAAAGAAGAGTAAAACAAAAAGAAAAATTACGTCAAACAAAGTATAAGGAATACATAGAATCTAAAAGAGAACTTATTCATTCTGAAATGGATCATGAGAAGAAAGTACTTGAAGAAAATTATATATCACTTGGAGAAGCATATAACATAGTAATAGAAAAGAAAAGAAACCTATGGGAACGTGAAATAGATCAGAGTGATTTTCTAGATTTAAGACTAGGACTTGGCAACAAAGAATTTAGTGGAATGGTTAAATATCCAGAAGAAAGATTTACACTTCAAGATGATAACCTAATGGAACTTGTTAATGAATTAGGTGCAGAATCAAAAGTACTTGAAAACGTACCAATAAACCTATCATTTGTTGAAAATAATATTTCTGCAATAATAGGAGAAGGCAAACAAAAAAATGCATTTATAGATGGATTAATACTTCAGTTAGTAACATTCCATAGTTATACAGATTTAAAAATAGTAGTATTCACAAATGAAAAAAATGAAACAAGATGGGAATACTTAAAAACAATGCCGCATACTTGGAATAACACAAGAACAATGAGATATTTCTCAACAAATAATGATGAAGCAAAAGAATTAAGTCTTGCACTAGAACAAGTATATCAGCAAAGAACAGAAACAGATGAAGACTCTGAATATACAGTATCAGACGAGGATAAAGACTATAAAAACTTTTCACCATATTACTTCATAATAATAGATGACTTTAAACAAGTACGTGAACTTGAAATAATAAAAGATGTATGTGAAGCAAATATAAACTCAGGCTTTAGCATAGTAATAATAAATAATAGATTAGCAAATCTTCCTAATGAATGTCATACATTTATAAGCATAAATGATGAAAAATCAGGAGTATTTGAAAATGAAATAGTTTCAAATAAACAGAAAGAATTTGTCGCAGACTATGATTTAAATATTGATATGTACCAAGTTGCAAAACGTCTTGCTAATATACCAATAGAAACTGCAAAAGAAAATAGTGAACTTCCAAGTATGATAAGCTTCCTTGAAATGTACAACTGTGGAAAAGTAGAGCAGCTAGACATATTAAATAGATGGAAGAATAGTAATCCAACAAAAACACTTCAAGCACCAATTGGTGTTGATAAAAATAGAGAATTATTTAAACTAGATTTACATGAAAAAGCTCATGGACCTCATGGCCTAATTGCAGGTATGACTGGTTCTGGAAAAAGTGAACTTATAATTACATACATACTTTCAATGGCACTCAACTATAGCCCAGATGAAGTAAGTTTTATACTTATCGATTATAAAGGTGGTGGACTAGCAGGTGCATTTGAAAATAAAGAAACTGGACTTCGTCTTCCACACCTTGCAGGTACAATAACAAACCTAGATACAGCAGAAATATATAGAAGTTTAGCATCAATTCAAAGTGAGTTAAGAAGAAGACAGAAAAAATTCAATGAAACACGTGATCAATTAAATGAAAGTACAATAGATATATATAAATATCAGACATTATATAAAGAAGGACTTGTAAAAGAACCTATTCCACATCTAATAATAGTATCAGATGAGTTCGCAGAATTAAAAGATCAGCAACCAGACTTTATGGATGAATTAATATCAACTGCTCGTATTGGTCGTTCACTTGGAGTCCATCTAATACTTGCAACACAGAAGCCTGCTGGTGTAGTTGATGATCAGATATGGTCAAACTCTAAATTTAGAATATGTCTAAAAGTTCAGGATAGATCAGACTCTATGGATATGATTAAGTCTCCAGTTGCAGCTGCATTAAAGGAAACTGGTAGATTCTACCTTCAAGTTGGTTATAACGAATTATTCGCAATGGGACAATCTGCATGGAGTGGAGCACAATACTATCCACAAGAAAAAATGCAGACAAAGATAGATGAAAGAGTAGACTTTATTGATGATGTTGGAAATGTCGTAAAAAGTATAGATAGTACAAATAGAAAGATAAAACTAGAATCAAAAGGAGAAGAAATAACAAACATAGTTAAATACATATGTGATGAAGCTAAACAAGAAAATAAATATGCAAGAAGATTGTGGCTTCCTAAAATACCAGCAGAAATATTTGTTGAGGAATTAAAGAAAAAATATAACTATGTACCACTTCTTCACAACATAAATCCAATACTTGGCGAATTTGATGATCCAAATAATCAAAGACAAGCAATATTAACACTTCCACTTTCTGAAAACGGTAGTGCAATAATATATGGTAGTGCAGGAGCTGGTAAAGAGCTAGCTCTAACAACAATGATATATAGTATAATAACAGACCATTCTCCAGATGAAGTTAACCTTTACATAATGGACTTTGGTGCAGAAACACTTCGCAACTTCAAAGATGCTCCACAAGTTGGAGATGTAATATTGCAAAGCGATGAAGAAAAAGTTGCAAACCTTCTAAAAATGTTAAACAAAATACTAGAAGAAAGAAAGAAACTATTTGTAGATTATAATGGAAATTATGACTTCTATATAAAACATAGTGGAAAAACACTTCCAATAATAGTAGTTGTAATAAATAACTATGATGCATTTAGTGAAACATATGATAAATACACAGATGATTTAGGAGTACTAACAAGAGAAGCTAATAAATATGGAATAGAATTTGTAGTAACAGCAGGAACAACAACATCATTAAGATATAGAATAAGACAAAACTTCCCACAAAATATATGCTTACAATTTAATGATGAAAGTGACTATTCAGCAGTACTTGGAAATGTACATAAAAAATATCCATCAAGGATATATGGTAGAGGAATTATAAACGGTGATGACATCTATGAATTCCAAACAGCATATCCATACGAATCATCAAAAATGAGTGAATACATAAAAGTAGTATGTAAAAAACTTGGTGGAATATTTAAAGAACGTGCTAAAAAGATACCAGTACTTCCAAAGAATATAACACAAGAAACAGTAAGAAATGCACTTAACAACTATGAGACTGTACCTCTTGGAATTGAACGTGATTCATTAAGAATTGCAACAGTTAATATGTTAAAACAAAAAGTATACACAGTAACAGGAAATGCAGTAGATGAATATCCAGACTTCATAAGCAACCTTGTAAATACTCTAACTATGATTGAAGGCAATAACGTATATGCACTTGACTCATATGACATAATATATGGTGATTATGGCAATGCAACACTTGTAAATGATAGCTTTGATGAAACATTAAATACAATAGTTGATAAAGTAAACAAAGGAGAAAATGTATCTATTGTTGCATTAGGGTTAAAAGATATACTAATGAAAGTAGATCCTGCAGTTAAGACAAACTTTACAACAATAGTTCAAAAAATACCTTCACTAGAAAACTTTAGAATAGTACTTGTTGATAATGTTGATAAGATAAAAGATCTATCATTTGAAATGTGGATAAAAGATAGCCTAGACCTATCTAATGCTTTATGGTTAGGTTCAGGCATACTTGATCAGTTCACATTAAAAGTTTCATCAAGTCCAAGTGAATTACGTGGTGAATTAAATACAGGACTTGCAATAGAATTAGTAAAAGGACGTCCAATAATTATAAAACTACTAGAAGGAGATATATACGATGGATAAAAATAAAATATTAATAGAATTATATCTTCCAGAATATGAAAGAGAATTTGACATATTTATACCAATAAATAAAAGAATTGGTACAATAAAAACAATAATAGAAAAAATACTAGAAGAATCTATAGGATATGAAATAAAAGATGATACCAATCTTTATAGTAAAGATACAGGCCTTGAATATAATGCCCAGCTTCTAGTAAAAGATACAGATTTAAAAAATGCATCAAAAGTAATATTAGTGTAGGTGATTAGCATGAATGAAATAGAAGAATATCAAAAAACAATTAATCTAATATTTTCTTGTCTAGAAAAACTAAAGGAAACATATAAAGATAATGACAATATAAACATGATAAACAATCTAGAAGAATATAAAAATGATGCAATAGAAATAGTAGAAAGTGTAGGTACTGAAGAATGATAGGAGATTTATCTTATAATGACTTTGAAGTTCTAGAGCAGACACTTGAAAAGGAAAATGTAATTCTAAAAGAATTATTAAAGAAATTTCCATCAAGCACAAAAATGGAACGTTTTACAGAAGAACTTGATAGTTATGTTGCATATCTAAAAACTACACTACAATTAAATATGGACGCAGATACTGCACTTGAAAGAATTAAAGAACTAAATAAATAGTTCTTTTTCTTATGTAAATCTTCACAAATATTTCACATTTTAAATAAAAAAGTATGTTATAATCATATAGTAAGTTGGTGGTTAGATGATTGAAAAAAGATTTAAAAGTTTGGATGAACAAATAAAAATACTTGAATATAAGGGTCTAGTTATAAAAGATGAAAGATATGCAAAAGATATACTACTAAGAGAAAACTACTTCTTCTTAAATGGATATAGACATCTATTTATAATATCAGAAGATGATAGAAGATATATCGAAGGTACAACATTTGAAGAACTATATAGTATGTTTTTGTTTGATAGAAAATTAAGAAACATATTATTTAAAAACCTATTAGTAATAGAAAATAACCTAAAATCAATAACATCATATCAGTTATCTAAAAAATATGGTTATAAAGAAAAAGATTACTTAAGAGAAAAGAACTTCACAACAGATCCTGAAAGAAGAAGACAAGTAAGAGATTTGATATCCAAGATGAAAAGACAAATAAGAATAAATGGAAGAGAACATTCTGCAACACTTCATTATGCAAATAACTATGGATATATTCCCTTATGGATATTAGTTAAAGTATTATCATTTGGAATAGTATGTGAAATGTATTCAATATTAAAGCCAGAAGATCAAAAAGCAATATCAGATGTTTATCATATAGATAGTACAACATTAATGACATATCTTCCAATACTTGCAAACTATAGAAACTTGTGTGCCCATGAAGACATACTTTATGATAACAGAACACAAAAATATATAGATGATACAATATTCCATAGAGTATTAGACATAGAAAAAAAAGATGGCGAATATATATATGGTAAGAATGATTTATATGCATTAATAATAATAATGAAGGATATGTTAAGAAAAGATGAATTTACAAATATGATAATAGAAATAGAACATATAGTAGATGAATTAAGTCATAACCTCCATACAATAAGAGTAGACAAAGTACTTGATAAAATGGGATTCCCACCAAACTGGAACGATATAAAAAATATAGAAAGGAGCTACATAAATGAAGAAGTTGAATAAAATACTATACATAATATTAGGCATAGTAATAGGAATACTAATAATAGGACTACTTTATAAATATACAGATTTATTTAATGGAAGCAGTAAGAATGTAATAAAAAACTATAGTGGAAAAACTATAATAGAAAAAAATAGTTTAGCATCAAGTGTTGAAAAAGCAAAAGACTCTGTAGTAATGATAGAAGGCTATAAAGGTAATGACGTGTCATCAACTGGAACAGGTTTTGTATATAAAACAGATGATAAATATGGATATGTCATGACAAATGAACATGTAATAGATGGATGCAACAAAATCGTGCTTGTAATGAGCGATGACTCAGAAGCAGAGGGAAAAGTATTAGGAAGCGACGAATATCTTGATTTGGCTGTAATAAGAGTGGATAAAGACAAAATAAAAGGAGTTGCAGTAATCGGAACAAGCGAAAAATCTAAAGTAGGCGATACAATATTTACAATAGGAACACCAATGGGATACGAATATCGTGGAACAGTAACATCAGGAATACTATCAGGAAAAGATAGAATGGTATCAGTAAGTGTTGGTAATAACTCTGAAACATCAGACTATGTAATGAAAGTACTTCAAATAGATGCTGCAGTAAACCCAGGTAATTCTGGAGGACCACTTCTAAACTCTAACGGAGAAGTAATAGGAATAGTTTCAATGAAACTAGTAGATCAAGAAATAGAAGGAATGGGCTTTGCAATACCAATAGAATATGCAATGAGTCATATTGAAAACCTAGAGCAAGGAAAAGAAATTGAGTGGCCTGTACTAGGAATATCAATGCTTAATGTAACAGATACAACATATCTATATCAAAGTGGAATAAACATAACTGATGGTTCAACAGATGGTGTAGTTGTAATAAGCATATCAAAAGGATCAGGAGCAAGTAAATCTGACCTTCAAAAAGGCGATATAATAACTAAATTAAATAATGAAAAAGTTAAAAACATTGCATACTTAAGATATGAACTATATAAATATAAACCTGGAGATACAATAGAAATAACATATTTAAGAGATAACAAAGAACACACAACAAAAGTAACTTTACAGAAGTCTAACAGTTAGACCTCTTTTTTTAGACATTTATTATACTTAAAAAATAAAATACTTCATATTATAAAGAGAAATGAGTGAGAATATGAAGATAAAAATAAAAGGGCCATTAAAAAAATTAAATTATAAATTAATAATACTAGAAAATAATATAATAAAAGAAACAAAAATAATAAGAGATGGATATGAAATAAATAATTATAATAAAGATGCAAAAATAATATTAAAGCCACTGTATAAAGAAATATATCCTAAATATATAATAAGAGATATATGTAGCTGTGAATCTTTCTATTTCTACTTATTTCCAGTATCTACCTTTACCTTAACAGATAGATACTACAAAATAAAATTGAAAGGAGGGATAAAATTGGGAAAATATAATGTAACAATGACAGATGGTACAGGACAAGAAAGCATTGTAGCAGGATCATATACAGTAACAGGATCATCAAATGGATACGATTCATCAACACTTACTCCAACAAGTATAGATGTAACAAACTCTGAAGGAACATTTAACTTTACAATCGCTGCAACTGGTACATTAACACTTAAAGTAACTGAAGATGGAACATCAGGTGGAACACCAGTAGTTGGTGCAAAATTCATAAGATGTGATTCAGCTGGAACAACATATGGAAATGAAATAACAACAAATGATAATGGAGAAGCAGTATTTAATAATGTACCATATGGAGAATCTGCACCAGCTGTATACTACAAACAAACATCAAGTGATGGAAATCATAACTTTGACGATACATTAAAAAATACTACATTAACAGAAAGTACTCAAACAGTTAATATAACTAATCCAACACCATCTAATCAAACATTAAATTTAACTGATGCAAACTATTCAGGACTAAAAGTAAATGGTACTTTAGAACTAAATAACTAAAAAATAGACTTTTAAGAATTAACTTAAAAGTCTATTTATTATTGTTTTCTCTTCACTACTGGTATCCAAATTATCAAGAGAATACCTAATACATTGATTGATAAAATCATTGCAACTTATATTAACCTTGCCAGATAAAGCATCAATTTTTTCAAGTATATCATTATCAATACGAACTGATACAACTACTTTATAATGCTCTAATGACTCATTTATAGGATGAAATGCACTCATTTTTTACCAACACCTTTTACAATTATATTTTAATATTACAAATGAATGATTTATATATTCAAAAAGTAAATTAAAAAGAAATAAATTAAAATAATCATATAGATAACATAAATTCAATTCAATTAATTAATATTGAATGAAACCATTCTGAATGTGATAATCAAAGTAATGAAAAATAGATATAATCTATAATAAAATTCTAACATATTAACAAATGGTTAACTTAAAAACATAGAAAAACATTGGTGTAAGAGGGTCATAATATGAATAAAGATAATAAAACTTTAAAAACATTAAAATTCTCGATAGCAGCATTTAGTATACTTTCAATATTTAACTTCATAGGAATAGCAAACACAAGTTATGCCCTTCTAAATAAAAGTGTGGATAGTAAAAATAGTATTGAAATGAAGACAAGCAACATGCAATTTGATTTTGATTACACAGGAGGAGAACAAATATTCACGGTTCCTTATGATGAAAAATATGCAGATGATCATTGGGGTGTTGGCGAAGGAGGTTCATCATTCATCTCAGGACATAATGGATGTGTAGCAATTGCAGAGGATTCAACTGAAGATAACATAAAACAAAGAACAGATTCAAATGGAAAAACATGTACAGACAGAACAACAGATATAACATGTTCATATCATTATAGTTGATATAAGTTTACAGATACAGTAATGATAGATGGAGCAGGTTATAACTGGACAACTGTGAAAGGCGATTACGTAAGACAGCCTCAACCAGATGGAACAATTACAACGGGTCATTCAGGTAATGGATATGCAAGAATCACTTATTTAGGTAATTAATAAAAAATTAAAAAACTATTAAATTTGCATTTCTGTAGAAAAAACACTGCAGAAATGCAATTTTTGTATAGAGAAAATTGCAAAACTGCGAAAAAAAGTA
>ONSL01000007.1 GCA_900320505.1 uncultured Eubacteriales bacterium | reverse complement strand
TACTTTTTTTCGCAGTTTTGCAATTTTCTCTATACAAAAATTGCATTTCTGCAGTGTTTTTTCTACAGAAATGCAAATTTAATAGTTTTTTAATTTTTTTCTTTTAATCCTCTTTTTATTCCTCTTCTATATGCTAAATAATATGTTCCATATATTATTATTCCTATTAAAGCTCCTATACAATCTATTATTACATCTTTAAACTGACCTGTTCTTCCTGCTACAAAAGTTTGATGGAATTCATCAAGTGATGCTAGTATAAATACTGCTATTATAGTTATTATGCTTGATTTAATATATTTATTATTTTTATATAAATTATTTACAAAAATAATAATTAATATTGCAAGCAAGAAATACACTGATGCATGAGCTACCTTACGAAGAGGTGGATTAAGTAATGAACTTGCTCTTTTAATTTTATTTTTAGTTGGATATGATGATGTTATATTATATTTATTAGTTACATTTAAAGTATCCTCTATAAATATACCTATAATATCAGTACTTGCACTATTTGAATTATTTGTATTCATGCTACTTAATTTAAATATCATTAATATTACTAATATTATTGGTATTAGAGATATTATTATCTTTTTTATTTTCTTTTTATCCATCTATATCACTTCCTTCTGTTTAGTTTATACTATTTTTAAATTAAAATCTAGTGTATTAAATTAATTTATTTGATTTATTAAAACAGTTTTGTAAATATAAGTTATTTATTATTATAATTGACATTAAAGTGCTATTATGTTAAATTATTTGTACCGAAAGTATTTATGCTTTGTCATGGTGCACAGATTCATAGTGATCTCTTGATTAAGTGTATTTTAAATACACCGCTTGAACTGGGAAGTGGAACGAATCCACTTTTTTTGTTGAAATTTTTTTATACAAATAAAGGTAAGCCAGACGCATCCAACTTACCTAGGTGGAATCCGAAGATACACCACACATACGTTTATATTATAAACTACATAATTATGGATTTGCAAGAGTTTTTATTTATTTAACTCCTCTAATTCTTCTTTTTTGTTTTTTATTGCAAAATTATTCTTAACAAGATATGTCACTTGATATTTATAATATCCTTTTCCAAAGTCAACAAGTCTGCAGTTTTATAAAACTAAATTCATATCATTTGCTATACCATTAATCTTTGAATGATGATAGGAATCTGATACTGATTCAAATATTGTTAAAAATATCTCATTTTTATTATTTATTGTACATTCTCCTGGATGCCATTTTCTTTTGAAAAAAATTTACCTTTGTATGTGTATATCATCAACAACACCTTTAATCTTTTTAATCTAAACCTTTTACTATTTCAAGTAGTTGTTCAGTTCTACATGTTAAAGCATCATTAACTATACTTTCTTCTACTTTTCCCTTAATTATTTTAATTATTAAAATTCTATATAAATCATTTATTAATATTTCAATATTAATTACTTGTTCATTTTTATCATTAGTATTTATATTTTTATTTATAGTTCCAACCATATTTTTTCTTCTAAATTCTTTACTTATACAATCTATTTCATTCTTATATTTGTTATAAATATCTTTTACTTTGGCATAATTAATGTTATTTGTAGCAATCATATACTTTAACTCATTAATTGATTCAGATATACCTGTTGTATCTACATACCCTTTAGCATTTAATAAATTGTCAATGTCATTATAAATATTCATATTAATCCCTCCACCTTAACTATAATCAAAAAGAGGCATAGAATGTCTATTATATTCTAATGTCCCTTTTTATTTAATTTCATTATAACAACTATAACTTACTCTGTCTATATTATAATTTATTATTATATAAACAAAGATATCAACAGGTACTGTTGATATCTTACCTACTAATATAATAAACCTTTCTTCTATGTATCTATAATATAACCATTACTATCTTAATAATCTAAATATAACTAAAATAAATATATAAATATTAAAGTTAACTCTTCTTCTAATAATGTACTAGCTAGAACACAATAATTAGTATTAATATATATTAATAAAGAACTAATATATTATATAATTTAAATTGCGATCTTATAATTATAATATCTACTTACTATATAAAATAAAACTATTCTATTAAGGTATAATATGTATGTATATAAGAATTAATATAAAAAGATATCGACAGTTATTGTTAATATCTTCTAATTATTATGCTTCAATCTTCTTTTCTATTTTCTTCGTTCTTTTTTCTCCAATTGTGATTGGACATATCTTCTTTAAAATATAATTGGTAATTAAAGATACAAATATGCTTAATGCAACAGTTAAAAATGATATAGCTAATTCTACTAATAAATTACTATCTATTAATAAATTTGAAATTACTCCTAATTTTGTTTGAACTACTAGTATTGGTAATTTATGAAATATTAATATACCCATTGTATTCTTTCCAATATATTCTAAAGCTTCATTTTCATTTATTAAATAACTAATATATAGAATCACTATACTGAAACAAGCTCCAACTACTATTGTTAGGAAATAATTAGCATACTTATAATCAACATATGATATATTTCCTTTATCAAAAGCATAACATACAATTCCTAAAATAAGTATTAATTTAACCTTCCATACTTACTTACTTTCAACTTTTCTTTTTTTATTTTTAATCCTATAAATAATTTTGGATTAATGCTAATTAGAATACTTACAATTTTACTTTTAATTGGTATATCTACTTTTAATGGTAGGCTAACATCTTTTTTTAAATTTTTTATACACTTTTCATATTCTTCTTTATATTCATCTTGCAAATTGTTTTTTATAATTCCTGTTAATATGCTAACATTAAATTGTCTTCTGTGGCAACTCCATGCTGTTAAAACTTCTTTTGTTGGATTAATCATTTTTTCTTTTTGTAAATCAAGCGATTTGATTCCACAATAATTACTTTCTAAATTAAATTTTCTCATTGCACTTCCAGTATTATATACTTGATGATAGACTTTTCTATTTCCTAATCCAACATTTTTAACAAATTGGAGAATTTCAATATTGAAAAGCATACCTTCTCCATACCAAATTTTTTCATTAAATCTTATATTATCATTATCAAAAAATTTTCTAGAATAAATTTTATTCCACACGGCTTCATTGACCTTTCCTAAATATATATATTCCATTGCTTTGGTGTTGTCAATAATTGTGTTCTCTATTTTTTTATTTTGATTTGGAGTATAAATACTAAAAAAAGAAGAATTAAAAGCAACTAAAACATCTAATTTATTTATTAAATTAACAAAATAATCAACATAATCTTCTTCAACATAGTCATCTCCATCCATGAACATTATGTATTTCCCAGTGCTTTTCTCCAAGCCTACGTTTCTTGCACTGGATACTCCACCATTTTTTTTATGAATCACTTTAATTCTAGTGTCTTTTTTTGCACATTTATCACATATTTTCCCACTATTATCTGGTGAACCATCATCAACAAGTATAATTTCTATATTTTTATATGTTTGAGCAATTAAACTCTTTATTCCTCTTTCAATATATTTTTCTACATTATATATTGGAACAATTATTGAAACTTTATCTTTCATTTTTTTTCCCTTTCTTTATTTTTAAAGTTTTTAATGTGTCTTTAATAAATGTTTTCCAAAATGTTTTATTAATTAATAATATTAATAATAAAATAGAACTATTTATTATGATTCCATATTTTTCAATGTATATAATAAATGATGAAATAATTACTAATAACCAGTTTATATTAAATTTTTTGTCATTATAATTTATCTTAATATATTTTTTTGTATCAAAACATCTAAATATATATACAATTATATAACTTATGCAAGTTGCAATTGCGGCTCCTAATACTCCTATTTTAGGTATTAATAAATAATTTAATACCAAATTTGATATTGCTCCTATTAATGATGAATATAGGAATCCTTTACTATATTTGTGTACAGTATACTCATTTGAAAGAAATGTTCCTAATGTTAGAATTGATGAACCTATTAGTAATGGAGGAACATACATCCATGCATAATAAAAATCAGAACCAACATATATTTTTAGCAATGGTTTTAATATTACTAGTAATATAATAGTAACTGTTGTTACACATATTGAAAGGCTTTTAAAAACATTATTCGTATATTCATCTTTGTCTTTACTGTCTTTTTCTTTAACGGCAGAAAACATCCAAGCTTGATTAAAAATTGTTGTTAATGCCGTTAAAATTGATGGTATTTTATAACTTACTGCATATACACCATTTGCAGATACACTTATCATTGATGTTACCATTATTCTATCAAGAGAATTCATAATCCACCACATTAATGAATTAGGTATAAGTAATATTGAGTATTTTAGCATATCCTTTAGTAAAATTTTGTCAATTTTAAATTTTTTTATTGTACTTTTTACACTTCCGCGAATTAAGCATAATATAGTTGTTTCAAAATATGCAATAGTATATGCTAATATATATCCACGTATTCCCATTTTAAACTTTACTAAAAATATAATATTTAATATTGCAATAGTTGCTGTTTGTACAATACTAATTATTGAATAATCAAGCAATTTTTCTATTCCTCTTATATAACAAAGAAGTATAAGTGAAGAAGAATATGTAAGCATATAAATAGCAATTAAGATAGAATAATTTGATGTAATTTTAAATAATCCAAATATTGGTATTAATAGTAGGGAAATAATTGATGATATTATAGCTATTAATAATCCTATTGCTAAAATATTTTCTTTTTTAGTATCTTTATCCATTGAAAATCTCATAACTGCTTCTGAAATATTTAAAGAAATTATTGGCACAATAACTGTTGTTAATACTGTCATCAAATCTACTGTACCATATTCTGCTGTTGTTAAAACATTAGTATATAATGGTACAAGAAAAAAGTTAATAATTTTTGATCCAAAATTACCGATTGAAAAAATTATGGTATTCTTAAATAAATATTTTTTTCTAGATTCTTGTTTCATTCTTACCTCTATATATTTTTTTTCAAATATTCAATAGTTTTTTTTGTTTCATTCTCTATAACTTCATTGCTTTCTTTAAAATTTATTTCTTTATTATACAATTTTTCTATGTCATTCAATTCGTTAACCATTCTATCTTCCTGTTTTAATTTTTGTAAAAGAAATGATAGTTTATTGTAATTACTTTTTCTTATTATTGTGCAAAATTTAGTATTCATTTTTATTGAAAAAACTGTGCCATGGAATGTATCTGTTATAACATAATCAGCATTTTTAAAATAATTTAGTACTTCAAAAGGATTTACAATAATACTTTTATTAGCTATTTTTTGATATGATCCAATGCTTATTATTTTTTTATTATATTTTTTAGCAAATTTTTTGATATATTTTTGTTCTTTTTTATTTAGTCTATTAGCATATACATAAATTAAAATATAATTTTTCTCATCTATAGTATTTTCTAACATTTCTTGGTTGTAGTCACTTATTAGTACTGGATCAAGATGTATTTGTGGCTTTAGGTTAGTTAATTCATTTACAATTTTATAACTGTTGTTATCTCTTACTGATATTGCATTGAATTTATGTAGCATATTTCCTATTTCCTTATCAAGATTATATTTCTTTAATTTAGTTAGTGTTGTATGTCCAAAGCATGCAGCATATGATATAACATTCTTATTTTCATACTCATATCCAAATAAATTTCTTGAATATCCAACTGGAAATGGTTGAAGACAATTAAATACTTCATCACTGCCAATAACTAACGTGTCAATATCTTTACTGTAATTTTTTTTTGAAACATTAATTAACTTTAAAAAATCTTTGTATTTTTTTTCTAAACTATCATGGTATTTTTTATTGTTTAAATAAAGTGGTATATTATAATGTGAAATTATTTTATAAAGTAATGTATCTTTTATTGTTTTTTTTAGAACACTTTTTTCAAATTTATAATCAATAAATTCTACTTTATTGTTTTTATTAAGTGATTCAATTGTCTTTTTTAGTCCATATGCTTGTAAAAAAGAGCCATAATTTATTATACGTTGCATCGACATTATTCCTATTTTTTTCATAAGTTTTATTCTCCTTTTTTATATTTTTCTGAAATAAAATTAATTATTTTTGTTTCTATATAAGGCGAAATTTTATCATTAATTTTATCAAAAAATTTTTTTCTAGTAATCTCAATTAGAGATGATAATATAAATATTATAATTGTTGTAATTAATAGTACCAGTACAAGAAATGAACTATCAATAAATTTATTTATGCGAAATATTTTTTTAAAAATTATATTTCTAAAATTTGGATTATCGTGTATTAAATATATTCCAAAAATTGTTTTGGATATATAATTAATAATTTTATTTGTAAAAAATGGAATTTTTAAAAATAGTAAAAATATACCTATAGCAATTATCAAAACAAAAATTGAATTTCTATTTAAAAAGTATGTTCGATATTTGTATAAAATAGGATAAGATTTACTAAAAAATAGAATAATAGCTGATAATATTAATATCATTAAAATCGATATTATTAGTGCTTTTGTAATCTTTTTATTAATTTTTATGTTATACATTCTTATATATCCGCCTATAATATAAAATGTGAAGAATTGAAACAATTCATTAAAAAATATATCAGCGGTTGTAAATGTTGGAATAAAAAAAGCTACAAATGTACATAAAATTATTAATTTTTTATACTCATTTTTTGAAATATTATGTAATAATTTATTTATATATGGCGTAAATATATACATACTCACATATGCTGAAATAAACCAATATTTTTTAAATATTATTGGAAAAAATGACTTTATTAATTCAAAACTAAATAATTTGCTTTTTTCAAAAAATAATGTACAAAGGAAGTAAAATAATATTGAGTAGAAAACGACCTCTAATTCTAATTTTATTATTTTTTTTAATTTAAATTTGCTCTCTATTGTATAATATCCTGTTATAAGCATAAAAATTATTACTCCTAAATTACCCAGGAAAAAAACTGTTGTAAAAAAATTATTTATAAAATATTTTGACGATAATGAATCTAGTCCATGGATGCAACAATGTGATAAAATTATCATCAACATAGATATTATTCGCAATAGTTCAATTGAGCTATTTCTGGTTTTTTCTTTCATGTTAACAATCCTCCATTTTTCTAAAATGTTAAAACATTGTACTGGTATGTTAAGAAATATGTTGCTAAACAAAATGTGGAAAAAATAATCATAATCAATTCATAACTTGACAAAGAAAATTTTTTCTTTTTTTTGTAATCTTTTTCTCCTTGTAAAAACCAAAAAATAATAAAAAATAGCAACATCCATGTTGTTCTTTGAAATATAACAAAATTAAAAAGAGAACCAACATTAAAAAATAAGAAGCATAGCGTAACCTTGAATAATTTGTATTCACCATCATCTAACTTTTCTTTCTTCCACAAATTAATAATAAAATAAACTAATATGATAATTTGAATTATACCTGTTAAAATAATTATTTTGTCGTTTGATGATTTATCCCATGAGTTAAAGTATATATTTGTTTTCATTGACAAAAAATCAAAGTAAGATACATTAGTCATTTTATTAAGTAAATTTAATAATGGAGTTATGAGTGAACTATAGAAAAAAATAATAATATAAAGAATTTTTTCAGTAAATTTATTTGTTATAAAAATTAATATTCGAAATAGCAAAAAGATTATGAATAAAGGGTGAATTCCACAACATATTAGATACCCGAGCAAATATATTTTATTTTTATGCTTTGTTGTAAGGTCGTAATAAATAGTGTATGCAAATATTGCACTTGCAATTGGGCATCTAATATTTGATATTACCATTATGTAATTAAATAAACATATAAACATGAAATATGTAAGTCCCATTTTTTGGGGTGAAAAGTTATATCTATCGCATATTTTTCTTATAAATTGACCAGATATAAAATAAAAAATAAAGCAACTAATAAATGGAAGTAAAGAATTATTATTCAAATTACTTATAATGTAGATTAGTATTTTCATTACAAAAATATTGTTATATTCTTTAAAGATTGTAACATTATTGTTAAATCTCAATCCTCTTATTGAGTCCATTGTCTTGTAAAATCTATATAAATCAGTATAATTTCCGCGGTTATATGCTCTGATTGGATTAAAATTGTATGCTAATATACTTAATAGTAAACTAACAATTAAAATATATAACGTTTTTTTTGATGTAATTTTTGTATTAGATAAAATAAAAATAATTATAAAAGTTACAAGTAAAACAAGTGCATAAAGTGAATGAAGCCTCATATATACCACCTACTCTCTATACATTTTTTCAATCTTATTGGCAACGCTTTTTATATCATATTCATTTTTTCTTATATCATCATGAAATGAATCTGACTCTCTATCAATTGTTTTACTTAATATTTTATTAATCTTTATGGCCCAGTTTTTTGATGATTCATTTAAGTCAATGAAATGAACAAGATTTGTAACAGCAATTTCACTAGATACATTTTTTGATGCAAAAAATGGTAATGAACATGCTTGTGCTTCTATCGAGACAATTGGAAGTCCTTCAAAAGTCGATGGTAATAAAAAAACATCTGCTGCGGACATAATTTCACTTATGTCTGTACGAGTATTAAGAAACAAAACTTTGTCCGATATTTTTAGATTATTTACTTTTTCTTTAATTTTGTTTTGTAGTGGACCAATTCCTATTAAAATTAATTTAGACTTTTTAAAAATGTTATTATAATTATAAAATATATCTATAATTTTTTCATGATTTTTTTCTTCAGTAAATCTTGCAACACTAATAAATAAAGTTTCATTTTCTAATACTTTAAACTCTTTCCTTTTGTTTAACCTTGATATTTTAGAAAATTTGAATTCCTCTAAATCAACTCCATTGTGGACTATATTTTTCTCTTCTTTTAATCCAAACATAAATTCAAAGGCACTATTTGAGCATGCAACTTTAATATCTGCTCTTTTATTTTGAAAAAAATTAAGTATACTATGTATCAAAATGTTATTTGTTTTTGAACTGTGGCAATGAACAATTAATTTAGGTTTTCTATAAAATAATAATGGTAAAGCGTATAGAAACATCTTTGAATCGCATTCATTTAAATGTACAACATCATAATTATTATTTTTGTAGAAATCAAATATATTCTTCATGTATTTAAGAAAGTTTTCTTTAATTCCTGTCACTTTATATATCTTTGAATTATTTGATAAAATTTCATTTTCGTATTTTTTATTTATGTTTTGATGAACTAAATAATCAATTTTTATATCTTTTGGCATATATTTTTTTATGCTATATATAAAAGTTTCAACGCCACCAATACCACTTGTAAGTCCAACAACTAAAACTTTTCTCATAATAATCCTCCTCGTATAATATATTTTGTAAGTTATTTTTGATATCATTATATATGGAAAGTATAGTAATATATGTAATTTATTATTTTTTATATCATTTAATTATTTCATAAAATTTTTTATAATAGTTATCTGTTGTAAACTCTTTTGATTCTCGTATACATTCTTTAGACATTTTATTAAATTCTTTTTGATTACATATTAAAAGATCTATACTTTTGGTAATGTTTTTTTGCAATTTATTATCTCTGTGCAAAAGAATTGCACATTTTTCATTTATATATTCTGGTATTCCACCTGCGTCTGTAGTTATAACTGGTATACCATTACATAAAGATTCAATTATTGACAAACCAGCTGCCTCATTACAAAGTGATGGTAAAATAGCAATATCTGCAATATTATAAAATTTATAAATTTTATCATAATCGACAAAACCAGTAAAAATTATATTTGAATTACTTTTACATATTTCACTTACTTTTCGTTGATATTCAGTAATAGTATTCAAACTATTTAATGATGAACCTAAAATTAAAAGTTTTACATTTTTTGATTTTACTTTATTAAATGCTTTTACAAGTTCTAAAACTCCCTTTTCAGGAACAATACGTCCAGTAAAAATCAAAACCTTATCCTCTTTTCCAATATTATATTTCTTTTTTAGTGCTTCTTTTTCTTTGTCATTCATTTTTTTGCAAATGTTAGACGTATCAATTGCATTTTTAAGTATTGCTATTTGATAATCATTTATATAAACTTTAAATTTTAAATAATTACTAATGTAATTACTAACACATATAAATTTATTTGTTTTTTTAATTATATCATCACAACCATATGTACCGAAAAATTCATTGTGGCAGTGATAGTAATATCTACCTTTATATTTAATATAATTTTTATTCCATTTTAATGCTAAATATTGAGTTGGGTGATTTTCTAGTATAACTGAATCATAATCACTTTGTTTTAGATATTTTGATACTTTTCTTAAATAGCATAATCTTTGCATAATATACCTATAACTTTGACTATTTTTTTTATGCAATATGTCTTTAGCAACTAAAAATATAAACTTATCGATAAATTTAACTAAAAAATTTGGTTTAATAAATATAAAGCTTGTGTATCTATACTTTTTAGATTCTTCTACCGCTTTTTCATCATAAATACTGAATATATTAAATTTTATCTTTTGCTTCTTTTCATTTTCATTAACTAAATTCATAATCAGATTTTCTACAGCGCCACCTTTAGTAGCAGGCAAAGGTAAGAATCCAGATGTAATTATGGCAATATTTTTAATGCTTAATTTTTCATACATTTTTTCTAACTTCTCTGCTTCATTTTCTATATCATAACCATCTGATTTAATCTTTTCCATGCAATCTTTTCTTTTTAGTTTATTGCTTAATATTTCATTAACAAATCCATCTTTGTTATTTAAATCTATGAATTTAGTATTTCCCATATCTGCCACTTTAGGAACTTCTGTTGATGCTACACATGGAAGTCCATTTGCTTGTGCTTCAATTAATACAATTCCTAGTCCTTCATATAAGCTAGGTAGTAAGAATACATCCATAGCATTATATAGTTTATCTACATCTTCTCTTTGCCCTAAAAATTTAACTGAATCATTTAATTTTAGTTCTTTTACTTTTTCTTTTATTTCTTTTTCTTTAGGTCCTTGTCCTATTAATAATAGAACTGTGTCTTTATTCTTTTTATGTATTTCATTAAATATATCTATTAAGAATGTATGATTTTTTTGATCTACAAATCTTCCTACATGTCCTATTACTAATGTACTATCTTTTATGTTTAATTCTTTTCTTTTTTCTTTTCTTATTTTTTCATTATATTTAAATTTATTTAAGTCTATTGCATTGTTTATTATAGTGTAGTTTGTGTTCTTTCCAAATAGATAATCTCCTGCTTTCTTTGAACAAGCAAAATATACGTTTGCATATTTTTTACTTAATGGTCTTAATATGTTCTTAATTATATTTTTCTTCCATTCTTTTTTATTTGATGTTGAATGTGAGTGTGCTATTTTTATTGGTACTCCTGCTTTATATGCAGCATGTAATGGGAAAACAGATAATGTGTTGATATTAGAATGCACAATTTTATATTTGTTTTTCTTAAATAAATCTATTAAAAATTTTTGATATTCTTTTTGTTTTTGATATGGTGGACATAGTATTACTCTTCCACCTAGTTTTTTTATTTCATCATATGGTATGTTAGTAGAATCATTATCACATATAAAGTCAAATTGTATTTTGTTTCTATCAATATGTTTATAGTAGTTCATTATTACTGATTCTACTCCACCGCCAACCCATTTGCCCATTATTTGAGCTACTACGATGGGACTTTCCTTCTTATTCATTTTTCCACTTCCCAACTTCAATAAATGAATGTATGTATGTATGTATAAATGCCTCTCTATAAAATTATGTATATATTATACTCGCTTTTCTATATTTTTCAATATTTTGTATTATATTTCTACTACTTTATTATACTACTAGAGTAGTATTAATACAAAAAGTAAACTAACTTTTTGTGGTTAGTTTACATTTATATATTGATATTATTATTTTTCTTTAAATATTATTATTTGTAAATCTATCAACATAATAGATATTAATGATAGCATTTTATATGCTTTATGATTATCATAAAAGTTTTCTTCTTTATTAAATATTTTTAATGATATATCAGAAAAGTTATCTAAATCAGTTTCTTTAAAATCTATATGCATTTCTTCTAATCTTTTTAACATTACTTTTGTTGCTTTTATTATCTTTGCTTTATCTATTTCTTCATTACTTCCTTGTTTATTATTTTGATATTTATTTGGATTTGATACTTTATATCCTTTTTTCTTTATATATTCTTTTAAATCTATATCTTTTAAACATTCTGTTTTTTCATCATAACAAGATATTATATATGATTGTATTGCAGGATAGCTTAAAAGCAATAAGCCATTCATTTCTGTATCATTATCGTTAGCTGATCCTAATTTTGATATTAGTCCTTTAACATCGTTATAGTTATTTGACTTGCTATCCCTATCCCATATAAAGTATATGCTTTTATTTTTTACGTCTATTCCTAGTTCATTATATAAATCAATATATAATTTGTCTAAATAATCTTTATTTCTATCTAATGTATTAATATTAGAATTATATGCATTTAGTACTATTACTCTTGAGTTTTCATTTCCTTTCATTACAAACTCATCATATGTTTTAAATGTTTTATATTTTCTTTTTCTTTCTATGTATTTATAGTTTAATATATTAACAAATATTTGTTTAAATAAGTCAAATTCATCTTTTTCGCCTTCAACAATTATTATTACAGTACCAATATTCTTTTTAGTATTAATTTTTAAATGTTTTGTTATATCTTGGTATTCCATTAAAGACTCCATTTAGATACATCTTTTCTGTATTTTGTGATTCACGTGGTTTCTCATCTGAAAATCTTGTTAGTACTGTTCCTTTTTTAGGGTTAAACTCTGTTGAATATACTTGATCAGGTCTTATTAACGTATTATTTAGAATGTTTGTTGAATGTGATACAAAAAAGATTTGTGAATTTTTAGAATAATGGAAAAAGTATTTTAATAAGCATTCTTCTAATTCATTATGAAGACCACTACTAAATTCATCAATTATTATCATACTATCTTTTTTTATTGCGTTTAGAAATGCAGGAAGTATATTTAATAAGACTTTGTTTCCAATTGATTCATATTTTATAGGTATATATGTGTCTGTTTCATCTTTGCTAAATGATATAAATTTCTCATTAGCATTTGCACTTCTGAATACTACTCTTTTTGTTTTTGCTTCTACGTCATATTTTATTTTCTGTCTATAGTTTATTTCTTTAAAAAATTTATTTATTTCATCGGTTGTATTTTTTTCTACATAGTTATTTATTCTCATATCTTCAATTGAATCATAATTCATAAATCCTTTTATGCAGTTAATATATGTGGAGTTTTTTAAATACTCAAACCATTTTGTTAATGTTTCATCTTCATAAAAGTTTGTGTCAAAATACACTCTACGTAATAGTGATAAATTACTTGGGATATCACTAAATGTTTTTTCTCCTTTTAGATTTAGTTTAGCTTTGTCATCTATTCTATCTAATATTTCTTTGTTATCTACTATAAGTTTTTCTGATTTAAATCCTTTATAATCAAACTCTATAGTATATTTTATTTCACTATTATTTTCTACAAATGTATATTCGAATTTAACTGTTTTTTCTTTTGCTTCTGTATAAAAGCTTATTATGTTTGAATAATCAATTTTCCTATTAGCGAATAGTACGTCTAAAAGTAATTTAATACTTTTTAGTATTTGTGTTTTTCCTGATGCATTTTCTCCAACAAAAAGTGCACCTTTTAATATTCTATTTTCTCCTACATTCTCATCTTCTAATATTTTATAATTTTTTGCACTAAAGTCTATTTCTGTGGGTTTACCAAAAAATGTTGTATAATTTTTTAATTTTATACTCTTTAACATCTTACCATCTCCATTTATATTATACTATATTAATGTAAAAAAAATGCATTTTTTAAATATTAAATGTAATTTTTTTACACTATTATAGTGATTATATGTAAAATGTCAAGAATTTATTGCTATTTTTAGTTTCTCCTTTTTATATTATTTATTATAGTAAATAATTTAAATTTGCTTTTTAATTATTTTCTTATTGTATATGGCATCTTGTATGTTTTTAAAAATAAAAGGTCATGTATTAACCTGGCATTAATCTTTCTTATTCATTAACTCTTCTACTACTTTATATATTTCTGTATTTGGATTAGCATCTGTTGTTCCAATAGTATTATTTCTTTTAATATGCTCTTTTTCTAGTCTTTTTGCTCTTTCTATTGCTAGTTCAGTATTTTCTTTTATTTCATTATATATGTTGTAACTCTTGGTATATTTAGGACAATATTTTTTTAATTTTTCTATTAACTTTTTATTATTCATTATTCCTGATGTATATTCAAAGTGTAATAGAAACCAAAGTTCTACTGATGGAGTTGATGTAATTATCTCTACACCATTTTCTTCTGCTAATTTCTTTGCTTTTATTATATTTTTATTTTTTCTTTCATCTGTATCGGTATCAAATATGCAATACATCTTATCTCCATACTGTTGTGATATATCTTCATCTTTTGCCATTTTTATGAGCCTTTTAACTAGGTTTTCTGGATCTGTATCATCTCCTGTTGCAAACGATATATTGTATGGTGCATCTCTATCTTCAAAATTCATAAAATATGTTTTTTCAGTTTTATTTTCTTTATTACCTTCTATTGCAATTAATATTTTTCTTTTACGTTTTTTCTTTTTACGTTTATTTTCTTCTATTTTTCTTCCCATAAGTTAAAATCATTTTTTATGAATGGAACTGCTCCATATCTTCCAAGCATATAACCTTTCTCGTAGTTTTCATTTTTTCTTACTGAAAAATCACTTAATGAATATAAATCACATGATGCAGTATTATTATCTTTTTCTGTAAACCATATTTGATCTCTTCTTAATATATTCAATTTTAGAAGATTTATATCATATGTATTAAATATTAATTGTGCATTACTTTTATTTAATTCTTTTTTATTAAACATATTTATTATCATTTCTGTTAGATAAGGGTGAAGACTTCTATCTAGTTCATCTACTATTATTACTTTTCCTTCTTTTAGTGCTTCTACAATAAATGGTATAAAGTAGAATACAATTTGTGTTCCTACTGATTCTTCTTCAAGTGTTAGATGCTCATCACTATTTTTATGTTTAAATGTTGCTGATAATATTTTTGTATTTATCTTTGCATCTTTTTTAATGATATCTGGTAACATATCAAGTATTTTTTCTGGTACACTATTTTCAATGATATCATAATCTACTATATTTATATCTGCTTGCTTCAAATAATTTAATGCTAATTTTTTTAATTTATCATCACCATTTTTATATCTTTTTAATGCTTCATCTTTTAAGTCGGGTAAGTTATTAAATAGCAGTATATCACTTGTTAAAAATATGTATGCATCTTTTGTTTTTTCATAATTCCAATTAGTTGCAGTTGCTAAAAAGAATTTATTTTCTGCTGTTTTAGATGCTATATCATTTAGCATTTTAGTATCTTTTTGATTAAATGAATATGTATTTGTTTTTGTTCTATCAAAGATTTTTGTTTCTCTTCCATTAGGATAATAGTATAAATATTCATCATATATTTTATCTTTATCTGCAACAAATCCATATACATATTTTATTTTTTTAGCCAAAAATCTTATTTCAAATTCACTGGGACTTTCTTTTGATTTTTTATCTAATTTAAATGGTTCTATTGGTAGTTTTTCATTTATATTTATGTTGTTTGAATTTGTTAACATATAAACTACTCTTACTAGTGTTTCAAATAGTTTTGTTTTTCCACTTGCATTTGCACCATAGATTGCTAATGTTTTTAATACTTTTTTATCATTTACTAACACATAATTATCATCTAACCCTTTTGTTGCATTTCCAATCATGCTTAAAGTGACTTTATCTTTGAAGGACAAAAAGTTTTTTACACTAAATTCTAATAACATAAGAATTCCTCCATTCATTTGTATTATATGCAAGTTTTTGTCAAAAATCAATGTTTTATTTCTATTTTTTGCACTTTTTTCACGTTTTTTGAGTTTAATTTACTAATTTATAAGAAAAACTCCATAGTTTTCACTATAGAGTTTTCTTATGTCATTTGCTTATACTTTATAATACATCTGATTCTTACTCGTTTTTTTATTTGGTTCTGTCATTTTAATTAATCCGTTTTCAAGTGCTGGATCTAGATAGTTTTCTCTAAATGATGCTTTTGATTTTAGATTTAGTTTTTTCATTAGTTCATTTGATGTCATTGCGACTCCATAATCCATAATGTTTAATAATTTATTAACATATATACTTATATGATTTTCCTCTTTTGATGTGGATTTTATTAGTTCTTTTAATGTTTCATCTATTACTGTTAACATAAATTCTATAAATTCTGTTGATGATCCTTTTTTATTGCAACTATTAATTACACTATAATATTCATCTTGGTATTTTTTTATTTGAGATTCTATTGGTACATATGTAAATATATCTTCCCATTTTGATAATATAACATTTTGCCATAGTCTTGCTGTTCTTCCATTTTCATCACTAAATGGATGTATAAATACAAATTCGTAATGAAACACTGATGATAGTATTAATGGATGTACCTTATCTTTATTTTGTTTCATCCAATTAAATAATGAATTCATAAGTGTCTCTATTTGTTCTGGTGGTGGACATAAGTGAATACATTTATCTCCATCAAGCACTCCTTCACCACCTTTTCTAAAGGTACCACTTTCATCTACTGTCAGATATGTTAATACGCCATGTACTTTTTTTAAATCTTTTATAGAACATGGATTAAGCTCATCAATAATATTGTAGGCTTTATATGCATTTTTTACTTCTTGTATTTCTTTTTCAGGTCCTATTACTTTTTTTCCATCTATTACATCTTTTACTTGATTATAAGTTAATGAGTTTGCTTCTATTGCAAGTGATGAGTGTATTGACATTATTCTACTGTTTCTTCTTAATACTGGCATTTTATTTAAATCTTTATAGTTATCAAGTTTACCAATACTTTTCATTATTGATGAAATCTTCTCTATCATTTCGTTTGTAATTTCATATGGAGGTACATAATTGTTCATAAAATTGCCTCTTTTTAATAAATTTATTTTATCATAATTTTCTTATTTATTCAATCATCTTATATGTTATCTTATATGCTATCTTGTATGTTTTTATAAATAAAAAGTCAGGTATTAACCTGACATAACGGATGGACTTATAAGTTCCTCGATTACTCTTATGCCATTTCTATTATTTTTCCGTTTCATTATGTGATCTATTTGAGTCAAATAATGTGGATTATAAGGATTTCCACTTCTAAATATACAATAATTTAAATTCATTATTTATCAGGCTCCTTTTTGAATTTTAAACATAAAAAAACGACCTAGGGCTTCAAAAGTTTCCTAGGTACCAATCGCTATTAATTTACCACATATAACTTGCATCTGTCAACTATTTTTTGCAATTCTTTATTTAACATTAAACATAAATCTAATCTTATCAATATTCTTATCTGCATGATAATGATTACAATGCCATTTATCTTTGTGTATATTTGCAATTTCAAGTATGAGTAAGTACTACATTTACTTTCTTTATCTTATTTTATCTTTCTTTATATTTAATATTTCTTCTATTAATTCTTTATAATTATCTGTATACATAAAAGCTTGTGGTGGTCTAAAGTTATATTTTTCTCTTAAGTATTTTAAATCTAATATTTTATTTATCTTATATACATGTTTTATATGATATGCATATTTTGTCATTAATCCATTATTAAATTTATCATTTCCATATCCATCTTCTTTTATCTTATTTGGATACTCTATTATATTATCTATTTCTATTATATATTTAATACCTATACCACTTTCATGTACTATTAGATATTTAAATTTTCTTTTAGGTATATAGTTTCTAAATTCATAATTCTTTATACCACTTTCTATTCTTTTTAAATGTATAGTTTTAATTGATATTATTATACTATTTTGTAGTATTTCTTCTTTATTCATTATTACCTCTTTTATTGATTAATATAATTACATATGTTATATTATTTTTACCGGAAGCAAAAGCTTCGTCTGGTCTATAACTTTTTAGTTAGGAGGAACGTATGTTCCTTTTTTATTTTACTTTTTAGGCATATATATTTTATAAAGAAGTGAATCTAATGCTTTACTTGGAAGTATTCTTATTAGAAGCATTACTAGTTTATATTCAAATCCAACTGCTACTCTAACTGGTGGATTTTTCTTTCCTATTACTTTTAATACTGTGTCTCTTACTGTTTCTGGTGGTTTACCATGTATTTCATACTGTCTTTGTTTTTCCACACTTCTTGTGCAAACATCATAGTATGGATTTCCTTCTGGATTATATGTTTTTCTTGCTCCTGTAAATCCAGTTTTTGTGTCTCCTGGTTCTACTAGACAAGTTTTGATGTTAAAGTCTTTTAGTTCCATTCTTAATGCTTCTATATATGCTTCTAATGCATATTTTGATGATGAATAATGTGACTGCATTGGTAATGTTACTTTTCCTGCAACTGATGATATTGCAACTATTAGGCCTTTTTTCTTTTGTCTCATTAAGGGTATTATATTAGAACACATATTCATTACTCCAAAGTAGTTTATTTCCATTTGTTTTCTTGCATATTCTATTGGCATTATTTCTGCTGGTCCTGCTATTCCAAATCCTGCTGCTAGAATAGCGATGTCTACTTCTTTTATGTCTTTAAATACTTCTTTTACTTTTTCTTCATCTGTTACATCTAGGTTTATATATCTTATGTTTCCTTCAGTGTGATTTTCTACTCCTAATCCTATTCCTATTACATTACATCCTTCTTCTGCAAGTTTTAATGCTATACTTTTTCCTATTCCACTAGTTGCTCCTGTTACTATTACATTTTTTCCATAAACATTTTTCATTTTATTCTCCTTATCTATTCATCATTTTTGTAATGTATTCCATATGATGGAAAGATGTTCTTAAATACTTATAATTATATGTATTTAATACTTCTTTATTTACTTCTAGCATTTTAGTTATTCCGTCATTATAGTAGCTAATATTTTCTTCATCATTTGGATCAGCATTTAAAACTGATTCTACTTTTTTATTATATTTTTCTGCTAAATTTACTTCTTCCTTCATGTTACTAATATAACCATTTTTTCCATAGTTCATAACTGAATATACATCTGCTGCACTTTCAAATAGTTTTTCAAAGTATGTATATCTTTCATACCATCTTGGTATACATATTACGACTTCTAGGTTATATTTTTTAGCATAGTTATATAAATCTATCATATTATTTGTGTACTGTGTAAAATATTCATCTTGTTTATCTTTATTTTGTTTCCATAAAGAGTTTGCATGTGGTTCTATATCAAGTACTACTCCATTTATTTTTGATAATTCTTCTACACTATTATTATAGTTTTGTATTTCATCTATTTCTCTTTTTGCATCGGTATTATCAAATGCCCAACTAGAGTCACCAATAAGTCTATATATTTTTATTCCTTTTTCATTATATTTTTTTACTGCATCACCTATGTTTTGTTTTGTTAGTTTGCTTCTTGGAACACTTTGATATAGTGTGCTTGTTTTTAATGTTTTTAGTATATTGTATTCTGAATCACTGTAGTTAAATGGTGATCCACCTTCCCATGCATACATACTTGTTGTATCTCTATATGATATTTCTTCTTTTTTGTTATCATCTTTTTTTTCATTATTATCTTTATTGTCTTTTGTTTCAGTTTGTGTTTTAGTGTTTTCAATTAATAATGATAAATCTGTTACTGTTACATTATTATCGCTATTTAAATCTGCTAGAGTCTTATTTTCTATATCATTTAAGTTTATTAAATATTCTTCTAATATATCAATATCATTTATATCTATTTTACCATCTTTATTAATATCACCTTTTAATTCTTCTGCATATACATTGTTATTTACAAGTGCTAAAGTGATTAATAATATTAGTATACTACTCTTTTTCTTTTTAACTGCAATAATTATTGTGAGTGCTAATAATATTTCAAGTATTATATATGGAAAAGCCTCTCTTAAACCATTTCTTGCAAGTGTATCTGGAACTTTTATTTCTTCTTTTTCTAATATTATATTGTTTCCATTTATTTCTATATCTTTATTTCCATCCGATGCTAATAAGTTTTCTATTTTTACCTTGCTATTAATCATATTCTTTTTTGGTATTAATGATATTTTTAAGAAGTTATTTAAATCATTTGTTTTTTCATTATTAATTATTATAAATTCTCCAGTTGCTTCATTATATTTTAAATTTGTCCAATTGTTTTGTGCTGTTAAATCATTTTCTTTTAATTCAAAATCATCTTTATTATATGTAATTTTACCCTTTATTACATTTATCTTTTCATCTAAACTATCAAAGTTTAGTGTTAATGTTATTTCATTTTTATTTTCTTCCTTTGTTATATTTATTTTATCTAATGCACTTACTTTTGTTGTTATCATAAATGTTATTATTGTTAATAATATTAGTATTACTTTCTTTTTCATATTTACTCTCTTTCCTTTCTATGCCTTGTGCTTTCTCCTATTATTTTTATTGATGCTGGTACTACACTTACATTTCCGAATTTTTTGTTTATTGAGTCAACCAGTACATCCAGATTATCTTCTTTTTCTTTGTCTTCTTCTTTGTCAAATAATGATATTTGTTTTTCTCTTTCGTCTGTTAAATCATAGAATCTTATTCCTATGTTTCTTATATCATCACCATTATAACTCTTTTCAAATATTCGCATTACATCTTTATATAGTTCTATTGTGCTGCTTTTTGGTGCTGTAATTTTTTCTCCATGTGATGATGATATAAAGTTTTTATTTTTATATGTTATGCATACTCCTGTTGTTTTCTTTTTCTTTTCTCTTAAGTCTCTTGAAAGAGCTTCTGTTTGTTTAAATAGTATTTCTTTTAATTTATCAGGATCATTTATATCTTTTGTTAATGTTTCTGATATGCTTATGCTTTCTTTAGATGCTTTTCTTCTTTCTACTTTTGATTCATCTATTCCATTTGCAGAGTCTATTAAGAATTTTGTATTATTTTTAAAGTATACTTCTAGTCTTTTAGGATCTATTTGTGCAAGTTCTCCTATAGTTGTTATTCCAATTTCTCTTAATTTAGCACTTGTCTTTTTACCAACCATAAATAGGTTTTCTATTTGCATTGGCCACATTTTTTCTTTTATTTCATTTTTATATAATGTATGTACTTTATCTGGTCCTTCCATATCACTTGCCATTTTTGCACATAGTTTATTTTCTCCAATTCCTACGTTTACTGTGAATCCAAATTTTTCTTTTATATCATTTTTTATTTTATATGCTAGTTTTATATAGTCATCATATAGATAGTTTGTTCCAGTAAGATCTAGGAAGCATTCATCTATAGAATATCTTTCTATCACTGGTGTTATAGTACATAAATATTTATACATTTTATTTGATTCCTTAGTGTACCATTCATAATTTGGCGGATATACTTTTAGATTTTTGCATATTTTTCTAGCTTCATATAAAGATGTACCTGTTTTTATTCCTATTTTCTTTGCTTGGGGAGATTTTGCAAGCACAACACCATGGCGTGATTTTTCATCTCCTCCTATTGCACTTATTTCTTTTCTTATGTCTTTTTCTTCGCCATGTTCTAATTTATATACTGCTGTCCATGATAAAAATGCATTGTTAACATCTACATGAAATATTATACGATCCATATTATCACTTCCAATAATTATATTATATATCAAAAATTTATTTTATAATAGCGAAAAAGACCTTATTTAGAGGTCTTTTTGCTATTTAACACTTTTATGCTTTTTATCTTTATGCTTTTAGTTTTTATAAGTTCATCATCAGCATATGTTTGATATTCAAATATTTCTTTCTTGTTTGGTTTTAACTTAGGTGTTTCATATTTTATATCTTTTTTTTCACCATTTTTTTTGGTCAATACAAGTATCATTTCACTTTCTGGAATATCTTTTTTTCCTACATTTTCAATGTTTCCAGAAATATATTCTGCCTCATCATCGAATGTTATTTCAATATCAGTAAGACAAATAGAATCTTTACATATTTTATTATGTTTTATAGAATTATTTACTTCATATTCGTCTCCATCATTTATTTTTTGCTTTATATCAATTTCTATTATTATTGATATTGCTGCAGCAACTAATACTGCAATCAATATTATTATTAATTTTTTTTTATTATTTTTCTTCTTCATATCTTTAGCTCCTATGGATGTTCAAGTACCTTAACATCTTCACTATCTTTGCCACTTAATACTCCACTTCTATCATCAACAACATACCATCCATTATTTGGTCCATATGGTGCTCTTGGGCAAACATATGCAAATGTTACTATTGATGGTCTTGAACTTTTTGTCTGTAGTTTTCCATTACTATCTGTACAATAATGTGTATAATATGATGTTACCTTGTGATGATGTGTATTACATTTCCACAATGATGTTGATCTTTTTGTATTTCCACGAATTTGACAATTGTTTGGTTTAAGTGATGTTGTCTTCTTCCTTAATCTAACTCTTAAAGTATCACCATCATAAATTTGCATATCCTTTGGACTTTTTGATTTTACACTTGTTGTACATTTGTGTTTCTTAAGCCATGAGGAGTCTGGCATATTATCTTTAACTGCACTTGCTTTTACCTTTCCAGTAGATTTTGAAGTAGGGCTTGTATATAACCATCCCGTTGTTTTAGTTTCTTGATCACCATCTGATATGTAGGTTATTTTATATTTTTTTGTTTTCTTTGGTGGTGGTGAACTCTTCTCTAAGTTTGCACAAATTGTGTCACCATCGCATACTCTTATTACCCATGGTATAGATGGATCATATGGTGTTGCATCACCAGATAGTATCGATGAACATCCATTCCTGCTTGCCCAGCTACTATCAAGGTATTGATATTCTATTCCTCTTCCTATATCACTATAGTTTCTATCTGATGGTGCATAAAGTGTTCCAGAATAGTCATATTTATCTCCACATTTATATTTTATTTGATAGCTGATCATATGTCCTTGTCCATCTGGTGCGGCTGGAACGCAGCCATTATAACATGTATCTCCATCTGTTTCTTCCATACAATCATCTTCACAAGCATTTCCTGCATTATCATAAACAGTTCCTGTGCCATTTGGTGGACAGTAATTTGACCATGTACTGCATCCAGATCCATCTCCATCTCCATCACATGTTATTGATGGGCTGTAATCTGATGCAGTGCAATCTGGTGGAGTCTGATCTATCATAACTCTATGTGAATCACATACTGTTATATGTCCTACAGCATCCATGACCGGACCTGGCTCTATCGTCTCATCCATATCACCATCATATGTTTCATAATCTCCTGATGATACACATCCACTTTCTCCATCGCTACAATTTGCGCCTATTGTTACTGTACCATTAGTCCAGTGATCACAGTTGTAACATGAAACACTACATGATGGAGGAGTTCTATCAATTAAAGTTGTTGTTGCTCTACATTGTGTTGAGTTACCTGCTCTATCCCACATTGTACCTGCTGATGTTGATCTTCTTCCTTCCTCATACACTGTTGCAGGCAATTCACTTCTAGTACATCCACTTGATCTTGATGCTCCATCATATGTAGGGTCATCACATGTTGCTGTTATATCATATGATGATGTATCATACCATTCTGTCATGTCAGGTGCTGCGTTACATGTTGGTCCACTTTTATCAACCATTACTTCTTTCTTGTCACATACTCCAATGTTTCCTGCAATATCCTTTATGTTTCCTGGAGAGAAGAATCCATAGATGTCTCTTGCCCCATATTCTTCATATGAGTTTCCTGCACATCCACTCATTACTTTTTTACCTGAACCATCAGCATCAGTCACTAATTTATCTGTACAGGTACCCCATAGTTTAACTCTTTTTCCACTATTATAATCATTAAGGTTTAACCATTTACCTGTATTTTCCGAAGATACTGAACATGTTGGTATTGTTTTATCTATTTGTACCCATTCACTTGTTGGACACTTTGTTGTATTTCCTGCTATATCTACTGCAACTCCAGGTGAGTAGTATGAATTTGTATCTTTTCTTAAGTATTTTACAGGATTTCCGTTTTCATATTTTTCTTTTTCATTATGATTTCTATCTATGCCACTACTTGTATATTCATTTCCTGGATCATCTGTTGTTCCAAGTAATTTTACATAGTCAGGTTTGCTATAACTATTTAACCATCTACTGTTATTTGTTGTTCCATTTCCTCCAGATGATTCACATGTAGGTGCAACGTTATCTTGTTTAAATATATGTACTGCTCCATCTCCACCTACTTCACATTTGTTTCCACTTTCATCATATGCAATTACTCTTATTTTATATGTATGTGAAAGACTTTTGTTAAATGTTAATTCTTTATCACTTGTTGCTCTTGATATTATTAATTTTTCATCGTCTCCATCTATTGTCATATAAACGTCATATGATGTTATTGTACCACTATTTGCAAATTTAATTCTAAATGCACCTTTATGCCATTCATTTTCTTTTAATATTTTCCATTTACCATCATCATCTTCATCAAATTTTGCATCTATTTTCATATTATTACAGCTTAATGAATAACTTAAGGTATATAATCCACTTGTTTCAGTTGCTTTGTTTCCTGCTGCATTTATTGCAGTTGTTTTTATATAGTATGTTCCGATCTTATCTAGTTTTGCTGTTACTTCTGCTGCTTTATATTTCTTGTAGTTTGTTATTCCATCTACTAATATATCGCCACTATCTGTCTTCTTATATATTTCATATTTATAACTATATATAGGTACTCCATTATCTGCAAAGTTAATTTTAACTGTTATGTCTTTATTGTTTTCATTTTTACCAGAATTAGGGCTGTAAGATATTTCTGGTTTTACTTTGCTATTCACAAAGTTATCTTTTACTTTATTGTTACATTTTTGACAATCTAGACTTACACCATATTCGTAATTACTATTTGTTGTTTTAAGTACAACAACTTTTCCTGATGTACATGGTGTATTTTCATAGTCTGTTAGTTTATCTATATATTTTTCATTAAGAAGTGTTGTCATTTCTACTTCTTTTTTATCTCCTATTTCCTTTGGAATCTTTGTCTGATTGTCGTTGAAATAGTCTTGTGCTGCAACCTTCATTGTATCAATGTTGCTTTCACAGTATTCATTATGAGATTTTCCTAATGTATTTGATACTGATGGTACTGCTACTGCTGTCAGTATTCCTGCAATTACTACTGCTGCAAGTAATTCTATAAGTGTAAATCCTTTTTTATTCATTTTCATAATTCTACCTCTACTTATCTCTAATTTAATACTTCATCTAAGCAAAAAACTGCATATGCTGGCAAATACCTTACTTCTTTTTTTGTTGAAAAATTATTTTCTGTTATTCTGTATGCTTCTAAGCATAAGAATTTTTTCATAAATACTGAAAGGCTTTTTGATTTACTATTTTTTATTGTTGCAAGTTCTATTGGTATTATTTTTCCCATTCTATTTTGAACGACAAATGATAGTTCTGCTTTCCCTTCTGATTGATAATAGTATATTGGACAGTTTAATTCTGCCAAAGTTTTTGCAATAAAGTTTTCATATAGTGTTTCACGAACTTTGTCATTTGTTATTATTTCTTTTCTTGTTAGATGCATCATTGAAACAAGAAGTCCTACATCGTTTAAGTATAGTTTAAAGCTTTCTTTATCTCTACAACTTGATAATGGGCTTTTTGCTTCTGTTATTTTGTAACTTCTATATACCATTTGATTTTGTACTAAAAAATCTATACTTGATGTAAATTCTTTTGCTCTTCTTCCCTCACCTAAAATACCATACTGGAATTTTTTATTGTCTTTAGCAAGCTGATATGGAATGCTATCAAATACTTTTTCACATCTTTCTATATCTATTAAATTTTTATTTGTTAAGAACTCCCTCTTATATGTATCTATTATTTTAACTTTTATTGAATCAAGATAATTATCTGATGCTCCTTTTATATATGCATCAACTACTTCTGGCATTCCTCCTACTATTAGATATTCTGTAAAAAGATCTAGAGCAACTGCATGGAACGGACATGATCTTTTCTTTTTGAAGCTTTCTCGTATAAGTCCTGCAAGGTTTTTTTCTTCCTTTGCCCATAGGAATTCTTCAAAGTCCATACTGGACATGCTCTTAAATTGTAATTCTTCTCCTTTAAATGTACTTAGGTTTTCTCTTCTTGATGTAAGCATTATTATGTTATATGATGCATATTTATCACTAAATAGTTTTACACTTTTTACTATTTCATTAGAGTTTACATTATCAAGTACTATTAATGTATCATTTTCAAGTATTGTTTCTCCAGACATTATTCCAAGATTCATTATTATTCTATCTGGTAGTTTATCTTTTTTAAATAGGTTTATTATTTCTTTGTTACCATCTGTGTTAAAGTATATTGTGTTTTTATAATATTTTTTTCCAAAGTCTAGTACAGAGTATGTCTTACCTACACCTTTAGGACCATAGATAAGAAGTGGCTTCTTTAATTTATCATTTTTCCACTTTGTTAGGAATTCTGTGATTTTTCGTTCCATTAATTGTCATCTCCTTACATCTTTCATAATTAATTATATATTTTTATAATATTTTAGTCAATAAAAAGAAGTATAATTTAATCTTACTTCTTTATTAATTGTATAGTTTGTAAAATTCAAGAAAATTTTATTTATTTCCTTTCATATATTGTTTTAATTCTTCTTCATAACCATTGTCTATGCAAAATACTGCATATAATGGAACTGACTTTATTTTAGTTTTAGGATTATACCAAAAATCTTTGCTGCTTATTTTTATTGCATATTCAGGTTTGAAATTTTCTATATATGAGTTTAGGCTTTTTGATTTTGCTATATCTCCTTGTTTTACTTCTACTGGAATTATTTCCTTTGCTGTTTGCATCACAAAGTCTATTTCATAGTCGTTATTGCTTCTCCAGTAGTATAATTTATAATTCTTGCTTGTAAGCTCCTCTGCAACATAATTTTCTGCTATTACTCCTTTGTTTAGTGATATATTATCAGATAATATGTATGTTATTGATAAACCCAGTTTATTGTTCAAAATTCCAACATCGCTATAATATAATTTAAATGTATCTTCATCTGTAAAACCTTCAAGTGGTATTTTATATAAATTCACTATATCTTCTCTATCTAATAAATTTATATAAGTATAATTTTTATATTCATTTTTACAGAATTCGTTTATTATATAAGTTTTTCCACACTGTCTAACTCCTAAAATCATCAGTGGAATTTTTCCTTGTTTTTCAATAAATTTCACGAAAATTGGAGGAATAATAAAATAAAGCCTAGTTTATACTAGACTTTTATGATATTCTAATCTTAATTTATCTGCAACTGTTACTATGAATTCTGAATTTGTTGGTTTAGCTTTATCTAAATCTATACTATTTCCAAATATATCTTCCATTGTATCCCAATTGCCTCTATTCCAGCTGACTTCTATTGCATGGCGAATCGCTCTTTCTACACGTGATACTGTTGTTTTATATTTTTTTGCAACATCAGGATATAGTTCTTTTGTTATTCCACCAACCAAATCAGGATTATCAAATACCATCATTATTCCTTCTCTTATATACTGATATCCTTTTATATGTGAAGGAACTCCTAATTCATGTAACATTTTTGTAACAGATATTTGTATATTATTATGATAAAGATCTATTTCCTTTCCAGATTTTTCTTCATCATTTACTACATTATTAACTACTGCTTCTAGTTGTTTCACATCAAATGGTTTAAGTAAGAAATAAGATATTCCAAGTTCTGATGTTTCTCTTATCAAGCTTTCACTATTATAAGATGTTAAAACTATTACTTTTTTGTCTATTCCTTTTTTTCTCATTTCTTTTAGGACTTCTTTTCCACCTTTTCTAGGCATCACTATATCGAGTATTATAAGGTTATATTCATCCTTATGATTCTCAATCATCTTAAGTCCTTCTTCTCCATCATGTGCTTCTAAAACTACTTTTGCATTTGTTACTGCGTGTGCTTCAAAATACTCCTTAACCATTTTAATTAATGATACGTTATCATCAATCATTAGTATTTTTGTTTTCATTTTTCTCCTTTCAAAAACTACCACGCATCTTCATTATATTACATTTTTCGAATTTTTTTAAGGGGTTATTTTGACAAGTTTTGTCGAATATTAAATTTTATTTATAAGTTCTTTTAAGCTATCTATATTAAGACTTAGTGATCCTATTAAGTATCCATCTATAAGATCAACTTTTTTTAGTGTTTTTATTGTTTCTAGATTAACTGATCCTCCATATAGTACTTTATTTTCTTTAAAGTTTTCTTTTATTTTTCCAAATATTTTATTTAAGCATTCTAGTGTTGGCATTTTATTTGTTCCTATTGCCCAGTATGGTTCATATGCTATTATTACTTTTTTTCTATCTTTTTCTTTTAGTCTTCCTATTACATTATTAAGTTTTTGAACTATGTTATTTGATACTCCTTTAGTTACATCTACTGTTTCGCTCATACAAAGTATTGGTGTTATATCATTTTCTAAACATCTTTCTATTTTTTCTCTTAATATTTTTCCATTTTCATTAAAATATTTAACTCTTTCAGAGTGTCCTATTATTGCATATTTTACTTCTAGACTTTTTAATGCATTTCCTGATACTTCTCCTGTATATGCTCCACTTGGAAACTGTGAAATATCTTGGGATGCAAGAGCAATTCCACTTGTTAGTGCAAGATATGGGTATGATGGTGCAAGTACAAAGTCATATTTTATTTTTTTTAATTCTTTTAAATATTTTATGTATTCGTCTTTAGTAAAATTGCTTTTACTGTTTAGCACTATCATCTTTCTCATTTTTCTTCTTCCTTTTTTCTTTTATTAAATCTACTATTAGACTTGGCAAGTCTTTAGTCTTTGTTTTATTATAATTTATTATTGCAGCATCATATACTTCAAGTACACTTTTTGCAAAGTCTTCTGGTGAGAATTTTTTGGCACTTACTACTGCTTGACGACCCATGCTTTCACATTTTAGTTTATTGTTTGCAAGATCTTCTATTACATGAAGGCATGATGATTCATCATTAAAAAACATTCCATTAAGTCCATCTACTACCATTGTTTTAAATGCATCGTCTTCTATGCATAGTGCTGGAATACCTGATGCCATACTTTCTATTACTGTTAGTCCTTGTGTTTCTGTTTTAGATGCTGTTATCGATGCATCTGCTAAATGATAATAATATGGCATTTTAATCCATTCAACTCTTCCTGTAAATTTAACTTTTTTATCAAGGTCTAGTTCATGTGCTAACTTTTCATATTTTTCTAAATCTGGCCCATATCCTACTATTAGAAGTTTTATTCTTTTATTTTTTTCTTTATTCATTACACTTAACAAGAATTCTATGTTTTTTTCCTGTGCCATTCTTCCTGCAAATATAAGTAGAAAGTCATTTTTCTTGTATCCTAATTCTTTTCTTAATTTATCTACTTTTTTCTTATCAATATTTTTGTCTAGAAATGGTGTTACATCTATTCCGGTTGGAACTATATATATATCTTTATCATAGTGATATTCTTCTCTAAATAATTTATATATTTTAACTGTTGGTACTATAAATGCATTTGCTGTATTATCACAATAAAATTTTGAAAAGTATGCAACTGCTTTTTTAAGTCCCATATCAAAATATTTTAGGTTCTTTGAAACATAGTATGTGTAGTCTTTATACATTGTGTGATATGTATGTACTAGTGGTATACCATATTGTTTTGCTAAAAATCTTGCAAATATTCCTACACTCATTTCTGTCTGTGAATGTATTACATCTAGGTTCCATGATTTTATTTTTTTAACTGCTTTTGCTGGATATACTGGTGCGACATTGTAATCATATATTCCTGCTTTAAATCCTGGTACTAAAAGTATTTTGTTTTTTTCATCATATTCATAGTTTTTATCATCAGTTCCAACTGTTACAACGTATACAGTATGTCCTAGTTTTTCTAGTGCCTTTTTTAGTGTTTCTGCTGATGTTGCAACTCCATTTATTCTTGGAGGATAGCTGTCTGTAAATATTCCTATTTTCAAATTAATCACCTTTCTTTGTGTCTAAATTAAATACTATAGCTCCTACTATTAGACCTAAATAGTATGTTATAAAACGCCATAATAGAAGTGCAGTTGATGTTACTGTTCTTCCTAAAAAGTTTCCGAAGAATTGTGTAAATCCATATTCAACTCCACCTGATGCTCCTGGAATTGGAACAAATGCTGACATTACCATTACATATGCTGATGATGTAAGTGTTGATATTATGTTTAGGCTTTTAAAGTCTCCTAATGCATATACTATAAAAAGTGGTGTAATATATAGACATACTAGTCCTATAAAGTTTAATATTACTCCCATTACAAAAAGGCCTTTTCTTTTCTTTAGTTCATCAGTGCACTCATTAAACTCATCACATTTTTTATGCCATTTTTTTAACTGTTTTTCTTTATGCTTTACTACGTTCATTTTATAAAGAAGATTAATTGTCCATTCTATCATTTTATTTGTAACTGTTTTTGAAAGCGATATTATAAGTATTACTACTGCAACTAAAGTATTTATAAAGAATCCTAATCCTACTAGGTTTCTTATTGCATTTACTTTTGGGTATAGTTTAAATATTGTGTTACATATTACTGCAAGTATTCCAAATATTACTAGTGCAATTTGATAGAACACAAAATTTTGAAGAATATAGTTTGTAGCTTTTGATCCTGGTATATCATGTTCTGTTAACATATACATTTCCATTGGTTGTCCACCTGTTGAAAATGGTGTTATTCCATTGAAGAACTGTGCAATTACATTATGTTTTATTGATTCTCTTAATGTGAATTTTTTCTTATCATTAACTGTTTTATATACAACATAACTATGGAGAATTATGTACATTATATAGAAAAAAATTGCAATTAAAATATATTTAACATCTAGATGTTCAAGACTATCTATTATTTTAGGAAAGTCTTTTCTTAATAGTATATAAAGTACAAGTATTGTTATTAAAACAATTATTATTGTATTTTTCTTTATGTTCTTTATTATTTCCATGATACACTTCTTTCTTTAATATCAATATTATCCGTTTCTGTTTCTTTGAGTAGTACTCCATCTCCTAGTCTTTCAAATCCCATATCTACTAGTTCTTTTTCCAATCGGTTATCTTCTTTCATCGATACTAATACTTCTTTCATATCATCAGTATACTTTAGTATTTCTGCAAGCATATTTATTTCATCTTTTCTAGCTTCTTTAAGTTTTGGATATATTTTAGCATTCTTTAGATCTTTTTCTTTTTCAACTATATAAAAGTTTTCAATTTTTTCACTTTTTAATGTGTAATAATAATCTCTGTCGCTTACTTTTGCTTCTTTTTCTTTTATGTATTCTTCTCTTGGCATGGAAAGAGCTGATTTCAAGGATATAAAAAGTGCAATATCATAGTCTTCTAGATATTTCATATCTTTATTATCATATGGATTTATTTTATGTAATTTTCCCATGCCTTACTCCCCTTATTTTTTTATTTCTAATGCTGGAAGAGGTTTACCTTCAAGATACTCAAGTGATGCTCCTCCTCCAGTTGATGCAAAGTATACTTTATCTTTTAATCCTAGAAGGCTTGCACATCCAACAATGTCTCCACCACCTAGTACTGTTTTTATATTGTTTTCTACAATGAATTTTAATATATCTTCCGTTGCTTTTCTAAAATATGTAAATTCATATACTCCTAGTGGTCCATTCCAAAATACTGTCTTGCTCTTTCTTAATATTTTTTCAAAGTTTTTAACTGTTCTCGTACCTATATCTACACCAATGTCATCAAGAGCAAACTCTGTTATGTCTTTTGTTTCATAATTTCCAGTATTTTTAAATTCTTTTACTGTAATCATATCTACTGGAAGTATTATTTTATCTTCATATTTATCTATTATTTCTTTGCAGAATGATAGTTTTTCGTTATCTACAACACTTGATCCAATATCAAATCCTTCTGCCTTTAGGAATGTAAATGCCATTCCACCGCCTATTAATATGTAGTCGGCTTTTTCTGCTAATGACTTTATAACTCCTATTTTATCCTCTACCTTTTTGCCACCTAATATTACTGAAAATGGTCTTTTAGGGCTATTAAGTTCACTTAATGTATCTATTTCCTTTTGCATTAAGAATCCAAGCCCAGTTTCTAGGTGCTCACTTATTCCAACATTTGATGCCGATCTTCTATGACTGCATCCAAATGCATCATCTATAAATATATCTCCAAGTGAAGCCCAGTATTTTGAAAGTTCTTCATCACAGTTTGATTCCTTCTTGCCATCTAAATCTTCAAATCTTGTGTTTTCCATTAGAAGCACTTCTCCACTTTTTAAATTTTCACATGCCTTTTCTAGTTTTTTGCCATGTGTTTCATCTATAAATATTACATCTTTATTTAAAAGAGAGGAGAGACGTTCTGCAACTGGCTCTAGTGTTTTTTCTTTCTTATCTTCTTTTGTCTTAATTCTACCTAAATGTGACATTAATATTACTGCACAGTTTTTATCTAAACAATAGTTTATTGTTTTTAATGCTGCTTTTATTCTTGTATCATCTATTATCTTTCCATTTTCTATTGGTACATTAAAGTCACATCTTATGATTACCTTCTTATTTTCAATATTTAAATCTTCAATATTCTTAATCATAGTAGTCTCCTTTTATATACATAACTAGTATAGCAAAAGAAGAAGGAAAAATAAAGTGTTTATAGTTATATGAAAAAGAGGCTCATGCCTCTTTTAACTTTTCTATTTCTGATTTAGATAGTCCTGTTATGTCTATTATATCTTTTATATCAAACTTTTTCTTTATTTATTTTCCTTAACTCCTTCTTCTCTCCCTTTTTTCTCACTATAATAGAGTTCTGTATTTCTCATCATCTCTCTATCTTCCTCTTCTGTTGCAAAGTCCTCAAAATCTGGTATTAGGTTTACTTGCTTTTCTTCTATATCTTCATTTTTACTTTTTTCTTCTAATTCTTTTATTTCTGATTCAGATAGTCCTGTGATATCTATTATATCTTTTATATCGAATTTTTTCTTTAGCATGTTATTTGCTGTTTCTTTAATGCCTTCCTCTTTTCCCTCTTTCTTACTATAATAGAGTTCTGTATCCAATTTTTCTCTATCTTCTTCATAGTCCTCAAATTCTGGTATTAAATTTTCACGCATATCCATTATCTCATCACACCTTTTTGCTATTATGCCTCTTTTAACTTTTCTATTTCTGATTTAGATAGTCCTGTATACTTTGATATAAGATTTAAATCTAATTTATCTTTGAGCATATTCTTTGCTGT
>ONSL01000076.1 GCA_900320505.1 uncultured Eubacteriales bacterium | reverse complement strand
GACAATACTAATATTTCTGCAAAAGAAACTGCAAAAATTATAAAAGAAAAATTTAATATATAAGTATTGAAATTATATATAATCTTATGATAATATATATATAAATAAATATAGAAAAGCTATATATAAGACACGATAAATAAAATATGCCTTAAAGAGAGCTAACTATTTTGCTGGAAGGTTAGTAAGAAACATTTTATTTATTATCACTTATATGCTGTCCTTATGAACAAAAAATAAGTAATTTGGACCGTTATAATCTGCGTTAATGATTTAATGAGGTTGAATAAAATCAAATTTATTAATTATTCAATAAAATTAGGTGGTACCACGAAGTAATATAAACTTTCGTCCTAAAGGATTTTTTCCCGAGGACGAAAGTTTTTTAATATTAGAAAGGAGAATATTATGGAGGATAGAAAGAAAAATGATTATAGTAAAACATTAAATTTACCAAAAACTGATTTTCCAATGAGAGGATATGCAAATGGAGATATACATGCAGGACATGCAATAAATAAGGTTTTAAAAGATACAATAGTAAGATATAAAAATTTGAAAGGATATTATACACCATATATTCCTGGATTTGATACACATGGAATGCCAACAGAGAAAAAAGCAATTGAAAAATTAGGATTAAATAGAGATGAAATTCCAGTAAATAAATTCAGAGATACATGTAAAGAATTTGCAACAGAATATATTAAAAAACAAATAGAAGGATTTAAAAGAATAGGTGTATTAGGTGATTGGAAACATCCTTATATAACATATCAACCTGAAATGGAAGCAAGAGAACTTGGTGTTTTTGCAACAATGTATAAAAAAGGATATATATATAAAGGATTAAAACCAGTTTATTGGTGCACAGATTGTGAAACAGCTTTGGCTGAAGCTGAAATTGAATATAAAGATGTAAAATCAAATACAGCTTATGTAAAATTCCCTGTTTCAGATTCAAAAGGATTATTTGATGCAAAAAATACATATTTTGTAATTTGGACAACAACACCATGGACATTACCAGGAAATACAGGTATTACAATAAATCCGGAATTTAAATATAGTATTGCTGAAACTGAAAATGGTGAAAAATTAATAATGGCATCTGAACTTGTTGATAAAGTAATGAGAATTGCTGAAATCAAAAATTATAAAAAAGTTCAAGAATTTGATGGAAAAGATTTAGATGGTATTTTATGTAAACATCCATTTATGGATAGAACATCAAGAGTTGTTTTAGGAAGTAATGATACTATTTTAGTTGATCTTGAAGAAGGAACAGGTTGTGTTCATACTGCTCCTGGATATGGTAAAGAAGATTATTATTGTGGACTTAAAAATAAATTGGATATGATTGTAACTGCTGATGGAAAAGGTTATCAAACAGAAGAAGCAGGACCGTTTGCAGGAATGTTTTATGCAAAATCTGATAAAGAAATATTAAACTGGTTAGATGAAAATGGATATTTATTAAAAAGAGTTGATATTGTTCACTCATATCCACATTGCTGGAGATGTAAAAGACCTGTTATTTATAGAGCAACAGATCAATGGTTTGCATCAATTGATGGATTTAGAGATCAAGCATTAGAAGAAGTTAAAAAAGTTAAATGGTATCCAGCTTGGGGGGAAGAGCGTATTACAAGTATGATTCAAGATAGAAGTGATTGGTGTATTTCTCGTCAAAGAACCTGGGGAGTTCCACTTCCAATTTTCTATTGCAAAAATTGTAAAAAAGAATATGTTACATCTGAAAGTCTCGATAAAATTATAAAAATTGTTAGAGCACATGGAACAAATGCATGGTATGAATTATCTGAAAAAGAGCTTATGCCAGATGGTGCAAAATGCGAAAGTTGTGGTTGTACAGAATTTGTAAAAGAAAGAGACATAATGGATGTATGGTTTGATTCTGGATCAACGCATGAATCTGTTTTAGCTGAAAGAGGATTACCAGATACAGCAGATTTATATCTTGAAGGAAATGACCAATATAGAGGTTGGTTCCAATCATCATTATTAACATCTGTTGCAACAAAAGGAAAAGCATCTTATAAAGAAGTTGTAACACATGGAATGTTAGTCGATGAAAATGGACATAAAATGTCAAAGAGCTTAGGAAATGTAATATCTCCACAAGATATTATAAAACAATATGGTGCAGATATTTTAAGATTATGGGTATTATCAAATGATTATAAATCTGAACTTTCATTATCTAAAAATATATTAAAACAAGTTTCAGAAGTTTACAGAAAAATACGTAATACAGCAAGGTATATTTTAGGAAATATTAGTGATTTTGATGTAAATAATCCCGTTAAATATGAATATTTACAAGAAATTGATAAATGGGCTCTTATGAGATTAAATAAATTAGTTAAAGATTGCACAAAATATTATGATATATATGATTTTAATAAAGCATATCAAGCAATAAATACATTTTGTGTATTAGATATGAGTAATTTCTATTTAGATATTATTAAAGATAGATTATATACTGCAAAAACAGATTCAATTGAAAGAAGATCAGCACAAACTGCGATGTATGAAATATTAAATGCACTTGTTAAAATAATTGCTCCTATGGTATGTTATACTGCTGAAGAAATTTGGAAATATATGCCACATAGAGATGAAGAAAAAGTTGAAAGCGTAATGCTATCATATTATCCAAAAGTTAATGAAAAATATGATAATAAAGAATTAGAAGAAAAATGGAATAAAATTTTAAAAATAAAGAGTTTGGCTTCAAAGCAATTAGAAGAAGCAAGAGCAAATAAAGTAATTGGAAATTCATTAGAAGCAAAAGTAAAGATAATAACCTCAAATGATAATTACAACTTTATAAAGAAAAATGAAAATTTGTTAAAAGATGTTTTAATTGTTTCAAAACTTGAGATACAAGAAAATAAAAAAAATATAATTGAAGTAAAAGTTGAACATGCGGATGGAGAAAAATGTCAAAGATGTTGGAAATATAGTGATGACATAAAAAATGGATTATGTTTAAACTGTCAAAACGTATTAAATAATTAAAAAATAAATGCTTACTAGCTCCGAATATTGGTTTATAAAATGATTAGATATTTGGAGCCTTTATGTATAGTTATATTAACATGGAAGAAGATGGCATGCAAATAAGTATGCATTAAATGCTTTTTTAGAATATATTAATAAAGAAAAAATTAATACTATTTTGAATTTAGGTGATTTCGTTCAAATTGGACCGAATCCAGCTGAAGCAACCAAAACTATTTTAAATGATAGCAGATTTATTAATATACTAGGAAATAATGAAACAAGTTTGTTTAATATATCAGAGAATAATAATAGTGAAGAAATTAAACATAGGAGATGGACAAAAATAATATAAAAACAGACAATACGAGTAATTTAATAAAAAAATATAATAAACATATTAATGTTTTTAAGTATGAAGATGAATTTAATTTAGCAATTGACTTTATAAAAAAGCATAAATGTGATATAATAGGCAAGGAATTGAATGAAATAGAATTAAAGGAAGTTATATAGATGGCAAAAGCTGATAAAAAGAATAAAGAAGAAAATTCAGAAAAAAGTTTTGCACATGCCCATTTTTCATGGGGTATCGGTATTTAAGAAAACCCTGACTCAATGTATTGAAAATACTCACTTTTTTATGCTTAGATTTTTACACTTTTTTATAAAAAATAATAAGAGAAAGAGGAAAAAATGAAATATATAGAAAGAACAAGCAAGTTAATTAAAGATTATTTTAGTATATTATCCCAAAACTATCCAGATTGGCTAGATGAATACATTGAAACAGAAAGAATGTTAAAACAGCAATATATAAGTGTTACATGTGGTAAGATTTA